>CAZUHR010000012.1:0-22500 GCA_964620335.1 uncultured Desulfobacteraceae bacterium | reverse complement strand
TCAAAAAAATTTTAAAGCTCAATCATCATTGCTACTTCGTCACAGTCAGGGAACTTGGGGCATTTCAGACAATCGGCCCAGATTTTGTGGGGGAGGGCCGATTTTTCGATTTCCCTGAACCCGAATTTTTTGAAAAAAGCCGGGATATAGGTAAGTGCAAAGACCCTTGTTAGTCCGAAAGAGCGGGCATCTTCCAGACAAACCTCGACAAGCCGGGCGCCAAAGCCTTTGCCCTTCTGTTCTTCTGAAATGGCCAGGGACTTGATTTCGGCCAGGTCCTCCCAGCAAATGCGCAGACCGGACACACCATAGACCATATGATTATCATCGCTATCTTCCAGGACAAAAAAGTCCCTCAAGTGATCATACAGTTCGCTCAATGACCTGGGCAGTAAAAGACCCTGATCAGCATAGTGATTAAGGATTTCGTGAATAGTCTTAATGTCTTTTATCACGGCTTTTCTGATGTTCATTTGAATGCTTCCTTTTTCTGTGGGGTCAAACTTTTTGATTTGAGTCGGACGCATGAATTTATTTATCAACCATGGTGACAAAGCCTTTTATATTTTCTCTCCCGGCCAGCAGTGTTAAAAACTCACCGGCCTCTTTTCTGCTTTCAAACTTGCCGCACCTCACCCGGAAATATGTTTTTCCTTTAACAAACGCCTTTAAATAGAAAGCAGGGTAGCCTTTACCCACAATTTTGTTCACCATGCGGATTGCCTGGATTTCGCTTTCCAATGAGGCTATCTGCACGGTATATTTCGGTCCGTCTTTAACAGGTTCAACAGGTTTATCCTGTACAGGAGGGACGACAGCAATTTTTTCGGCCGGCTTGGTTTTACTCGCCACCTCTTTTTTTTCAATTTGTTCTGTTGTGGGCGTACCGGTTTTTGCTGTCTCCTCCTTTTTTTTTGACAGTTCGTCATAGAACGCAAATTTAGGAGCCTTGTCCCGGTTCTTTATGACCTCAAGATCAGAATGCTTTTTGTTACTGACCATGTCCTGGAGTCTGGTGATTTGTGACGTCAGTTCTGTCAGGTGTTTGACCCCTTCCGGCAGAAAGCCCCTGCCCACAAGTATCCCAAGCACGAAGATCCAACCCAGGATAAAGAAGAGACCCAGAGACCAGAAAAATACAGAGGTGAGTGAAAGTTCCAGGTGATATCGTTTGCCTTTTTTGGGCATTCTTTTCGGTCCTTCTCACATTCGTTCCGGGGCGCTTATACCAAGGAGTTCAAGTCCGCAGGCTATCACAATCCTTACGGCTTCAGCCAGGAAGAGCCTTGCCTGGCTTGTGGTCCTGTCTTTCGTTACGATCCTGTAGTCAGAGACTTTGGTGCCCAGGTTAAAGTATTTATGAAAGGAGGCGGCCAAGTCCGTGAGATAATAGGTCAAGCGATGCGGTTCAAGTGCAGCGGATATGTCTTCTAGAAGAGACGGAAAACCAGCCAGGATTCTTATGAGTGTCATCTCCTCATCCAGCACAAGGCGGTCAAGGAGCCCGTCCGGTTTTTCCGGCAGCGATATCCCCTCGGAATCCGCCTTTCGGAAAATACTGCATATCCTGGCATGCGCATATTGAACATAATATACCGGGTTGTCACTATCCTGTTTTTTTACGAGATCAATATCAAAATCAAGCGGAGAATCGTGGCTCTTGGTCAGAAAGATAAACCGAACCGCATCCACGCCGACCTCATCCACAAGTTCCCGCAAGGTGACGAAGTCTCCCGCCCTCTTGGACATCTTGATCTCTTGGCCGCCCCTCCAGAGCTTTACAAGCTGAACAAGAAGTACGGAGAGCCATTCTTCGGAAAGTCCATGGGCAGAAAGCGCGGCCTTTACACGGGGTATGTATCCGTGATGGTCAGCTCCCCAGATGTTAATGGCCTTGGCAAATCCTCGTTTTTGTTTTTCCAGATGATAGCTAATATCAGATGCAAAGTAGGTAAACTGCCCATCCTTTTTTCTAATGACTCGATCTTTGTCATCTCCGAAATCGGAGGTCCTGATCCAGAGGGCTCCGTCGTTCTCATAAAGCTGTTTTTTCTTTTCAAGTCTTTCAAGGGTACCCTCGATCAGACCTGAACTGAAAAGATCGCTTTCATTGTACCAGAAATCAAAGGAAACCCTGAACATATCTAGATCTTGCTTGATTTCTTCAAGCATTATTTCCTTTCCCTCTCGGGCGCAAGAATCCATAGCCTCCTGTTGGGACATGTCGTTGAGATTGACCTTTTCCGATATGGTTCCAGCCAGGTCAAGTATATATTCTCCGTGATAACCGTTTTCGGGAAATGGATAATCGGGATCATTCATCTGCTTGAAGCGGCTGAAGATAGACTCTCCAAGAATTCTGATTTGCTGACCCGCATCATTTATATAAAACTCTCGGGCCACATCATACCCGCAAAAGGAGAGAATCCTGCAAAGGGTGTCGCCCAGGGCGGCACCCCGTCCGTGTCCAAGGTGAAGCGGACCGGTGGGGTTGGCGCTTACGAATTCCACCAGAACCTTCTGGTTGTTTCCTGTCCGGTTTTGGCCGTAATTCCTCCCGAGACTGATAATATCTGACAGGACACCATACCATTTGTCCGGGTTGATCCTGAAATTAATAAAGCCCGGGGCGGCAACTTCCACTTTTTCAAGGAGATCCTCCTTGTCTATCAGGTTTTCAACCATGATAGAGGCTATTTCCATGGGGCTGCGCTTCTGGCTTGGGGCCAGTGTCAGAGGCAGATTTGTGGCAAAATGCCCATGATCAGGATTGTTAGGGACTTCTATTACATATTCCGGAATAGGGGTTTTGTTGATAAAACCGCCTTTGAAACAGTGATCAATAGTGGATGTTAGTACTGCGTTTATCTTGTTTTTCACGATAAATATGCCTTTTTATTATGCCCGCCGATAGAACAGAATATTTCGTATGATATGGTGCCGGCCCATACTGCCATATCATCACCTGTAATGGTTTTTTGCCCCTGGGAGCCCAAAAAAACAGCCTCATCTCCTGTTGAGATATCCTCAAGGCCGGTGGTATCGCAGATGGTGAGATTCATGCACACGGTACCTATTATCGGGACCTTTTTTTCACTGATAAGCACTCTTCCCCGGTTCGACATGCTCCTGGGAAGGCCGTCCGCATAACCCGCCGAAAGGATCGCGATCCGGCACGGACCGTCCGTGTGGTACGTCCGTCCGTAGCTTACCGGTGTCTGTCCCTTTAGATCCCTGATTTGCAGGACCTTGCCCTTAAGATGCATTACAGGTCTTAACGGAACCGGGCTTTTGAATTCCGGTGAAGTGAGTCCGCCGTACAACATGATGCCCGGTCGAACCATGCCGAAGTGGGCCTTTTTATAAGCCATAATGCCCGCACTGTTGGCCAGGTTGTTGAAGGGCAGGTCTAAGCCCATGGATCGCGCCACCTGGATCACCTCTTCAAATTTGCTTATCTGGACATCCGTAAAATCGGATTCACAATCATCGGCAGATGAAAGATGCGACATTATTGCTTTAATATCAAGGTGCTTTAATGTCATGATCCTTTGGAGAAAAGGGCCTATCTCTTTATGAGAAATACCGAGCCTTCCCATGCCGGTGTCTACTTTCAGATGGATTGGGGTCTTCTTGCCCAGCCTTGCGCTCTCTTGCATCAATATTTCAGCCACAGTCAGGTCAAACAGAACCGGGGTCAGCTCATTTTCCACCACTTGACGCGATTCCTCTCTTGTCTGAATGCCGCACAGGATCACAATGGGCACCCTGATCCCTGCTTTTCTCAATTCAAGGGCCTCATACAGGTAAGAAACGCCGAGGCAATCGATTCTGTTTTTTTCAAGGATTTGGGATACTGGGATCAGTCCGTGTCCGTAAGCATCCGACTTGACAACACCCATTATTTTGGTGTTTCGGTCTATCAGCTTCCTTACTTGGTTCAGGTTGTGAATCAGGGCAGACAGATCTATTGTTACATTGTTAGGCATAAAATCAGTTTGTCCGTCAATCGTCATATGACCACCTAATACCATGTCCGAAAAGTAAATTAGGAAAATAAATCAGACATAAAAGCTAACTGATCTTTTTTAATAGATCAAGGTTTATGTCCAGAAGATTTTTGATTGCCGGTATTTTCTAATTTGGCGGCGGATTTAGGGCCGGGAGCGCCATGTTGACAGAAATAATGGCCGAGGCTATGATGCGAATACCCAGCAAGTGTCTCAGAAGAGACGTTTTGGGGTTGTGCGCAGTTTTTTACCCAAATTTTTTTGTAATGTTCATAAGTGATGGCAAGGCGGTTTCAAAGACCTTTTCGGCGATGCCGGCTTCCTCAAGGCTATCTATTCCTTTTGGAGTGGGTGGCCAAATATATACGCGGTTTCCCAACGAGCCTGCAAACTCCCATTAAGTCTGTGGCCTAAACCGCATATATTTGGCCACGGCAAAGTACGGTGGTATTCTTTTTGAGATAGCCATTCGGAAACCCGCACCGCCTCAAGAAAAATGAAAGAATCATTATTGATGGACTCCTAAAAAGTCCATCAACAGGCCGAGGGCGGGTAAGCCCCGGCCTGCGGTGAGGGTGGAACCATTTGAATTCATTTCAAATGGCGGGGGAGGGGTAGCCCTTCCCCGGCGAGTAAAAAGACGCAAACCGACTTTTTACGAGGTTATCATTATTGGTGCCAAAACTTTTGAACAATACCAATTATTTGAATGAGTAGTAGGATTTCCGAGATGTAAGGACCAGGAAACCGTGAAATTACTATTTTGCCTGTTAGGGCTCGTGCTCATAGTAGAGGGGCTTCCGTATTTCATTTTCCCGGGTAAGATGAAAACGTGGATGTTAATCATCCAGGAAATTCCGAATTCACATCTAAGGACCATGGGGTTTATCGCTATGGGACTGGGGTTGTTGATAACCTATTTATTTAGATAATAAAATAGTTTGACATTAATATGGATCTTGTTTAGCCTTTGCGGTTTAAATGCTTGGATGTATAATATTGAAGATTATAATTATGAATTGCCACCAAGGCTGATTGCGCAGGTTCCGGCACTGAAGCGTGATCATTCCCGTTTGCTTGTGGTGGATCGCCTGAGAAAGTCATTTTCGGATCGTCATTTCTTTGACCTTCCAAATCTGATCCAACCTGGCGATCTTTTAATCGTGAATGATACAAGGGTTGTCCCGGCAAGGCTTTTTGGTCGCAAAGAAAGCGGGGGACGTATTGAGGTCTTGGTGCTTGAAAACCCCGCTTCAAATAAAAAGTGCCCTGCAACGCGCACATGCCTGTTAAAATCTTCCAAGCAGCCTAAAAAGGGAAACATCCTGTTCTTTGACTCAGGTGTTTCCGGACAGGTCAGAGAGGTTCTGGGAAACGGGCTAGTCAGAATCCAATTCAGGGGTAACGGATCCCTTGATTCTCTACTTGAAGAAAATGGTAAAATGCCTTTACCCCCTTATATTAAGCGGTGGAAAAAAGACGGTTACTCGCAGCTTGACAGGGAGAGATACCAGACCGTTTTTTCCAACAAAAGAGGGGCTGTTGCCGCTCCCACGGCAGGACTTCACTTTACACATGAATTGATCGAAAAATTGGAACATTCGGGGATTTCCGTAGCCCGTCTAACCCTTCACGTAGGCTATGGGACCTTCGGTCCCGTCCGGACAAGGGATATAAGAAAGCATCAGTTAGGTGAAGAGTATTACCGGTTGGAACCGGAAACAACTGAGGCCATAGCAAGGACTAGGGACAAAGGCGGGCGGATATTTGCGGTGGGAACCACGGTTGTTAGGGCCCTGGAAACGGCGGTTGCTCCCGACGGCTCCGTCCTGCCTGGAGAGGGAAAAACAGATCTTTTAGTGACACCCGGTTTTTCCTTCAGGGTTGTGGACGCCTTGATAACCAACTTTCATTTGCCGAAGAGTTCCCTGCTTTTTCTTGTATCAGCTTTTGCCGGTCTGGATTTGGTAAAGAAGGCATATGCAAGGGCTATCGAAAATGAATACAGATTTTACAGCTATGGTGATGCGATGCTGATTCTTTGAGCACATTATCTCAGGCTTAATTATCGAATAAAGCTTTTTTTTAATTTGCTCAGAAAAAACAGGGAAGGGTGCGTAAGACGCCTGAAGTGATCAAAAAGATTAAATACTTTTATTAAAACTTTAGCTCGCTTGTGTTTTGATTTGGAATTCAGGGTTGTTAACAGGTCAGGTGAATGCCGTGCCAGGGTCGGAGAAATCAAAACCGCCCATGGAGATTTTGAAACACCGGTCTTTATGCCGGTTGGGACCCAGGGCTCGGTGAAGGCGGTCTCCCCGGAGGATCTGAAGCATGCGGGAGTAGAGATTATCCTGGCCAATACGTACCACCTCTATCTCCGTCCGGGACACAGGGTAATAGAAAGACTAGGTGGTCTCCATGGTTTTATGAACTGGTCCCGGCCGATCTTGACGGACAGCGGAGGGTTTCAAGTTTACAGCCTGTCGCGCTTGAGGGATATTTCGAGTGCCGGGGTTACTTTTCAATCTCATGTAGATGGATCAAGGCATTTCATCGGCCCAGAAGAATCCATTGAAATTCAAGAGGCCCTGGGCGCAGACATTATTATGGCCTTTGATGAATGTGCTCCGTATCCTTCTGATTACGAGTATGTCCTGAACTCGGTGAGGTTGACGAGTATGTGGGCTCGCAGATGTCTCGAACACAAAAATGAACGGGGACAGGCCCTTTTTGGAGTTGTTCAGGGCGGCATGTACCGTGACTTAAGGGAGATGAGCGCGAGAGAACTGGTGGATATGGGTTTTGACGGGTATGCGTTAGGCGGTCTTTCTGTTGGAGAAGATAAGGAAACCAAGATGAGGGTCATTAAAGACGCGATTGGTTTACTGCCGGATGATAAACCCGTTTATCTGATGGGCGTGGGAACGCCGGAAGATCTTGTAGAATGCGTCACGCTCGGCGTGGATATGTTCGACTGCGTCATGCCCACCCGCAATGCCAGAAACGGTACCCTTTTTACCCGAAAGGGAAGGATAACCATTAAAAACGCACAATATGCGGAGGATAAACGGCCTATTGATGAAGAATGCGGGTGTTATACCTGTTCCCGATTTTCAAGGGCCTATTTGAGGCATCTGTTTATGGCCAAGGAGATCCTTGCATATAGATTGAATACGATTCATAATCTTTACTATTACATACACCTAATGGCAGAGATGAGACAGGCCATAAAGCAAGACAAGTTTGCTGGCTACAGACATAACTTTTTGGAATTGCAAGGGAGCGAGGTGGTTGAGTAGTTCGGTTGAGAAGGGGTTCGGTGGCGTGAGAAAACTTGCGAATTTATGGCTCGATGACTTTACCTTTTAACTAAATCTGGAGGAGGTATTGAGATGGATTTTTTGGCGTATGCTATGGGAGGACAGGGAATCACCGGTGCGGGCGGACAAGGCGGAGGTTTTGGTGCTTTTGTCCCCCTGATACTCATGTTCGCCATATTTTATTTTTTGCTTATAAGGCCCCAGCAGAAAAAGGCCAAGCAGCACAAACAGCTTCTTTCAGCCCTGAAAAAGGGGGATCGGGTTGTGAGTTCAGGCGGGCTTCATGGGGTGGTTACAGGACTGACGGATGATATTGTCACCATGGAAATTGCCCCTAAGATAAGGGTCAAGGTTTCGAGGGGCTCAATCTCAGGTGTGGCGAGCAAGCCATCGTGAAGGCTCAATAGTTGTTCGTTAATCGTTAAATGGAGTAACAAGTGTCAAAAAGTCTAAGCTGGCGCGGCGCAATTGTCTTATTCGCAGCAGTGATGGGATTCATTTATCTTGCCCCATCTCTTACTGGTGACCTTCCGGCGTGGTGGTCCAACATTTTACCAAAGGACAAGATCCATCTTGGTCTTGACCTACAGGGTGGGATGCATCTCGTTCTTGAAGTCCAGGCTTTGAAGGCAGTGGAAAGCAATTTGGAGCGTGTTGTGGAGGAACTGAAGCTCGATTTACGCAAGAGTAAAATCAGGTACATGGAGCTTAATCGCATTGGTAGCGATCGGGTAAACGTGATCCTCATGGGATCGAAAGATTTGAAGGCTTTTACGGACATGACGGAAGGAAATTATCCCGATTTTGAACTGAGATCGATATCGGGTGACAAAGATCAGCCGACGTTTCAGCTCGTTTTGATTTCCAAGGCAAGGGACCGTATCATGAAAATGGCGGTGGACCAAGCCCTTGAGACGATAAGAAACAGGATTGATCAGTTCGGAGTCAGTGAACCTGACATCAGGCCACAGGAAGGCAACAGGATTTTGGTCCAGTTGCCCGGGATCAAGGATCCCAAGAGGGCAATGGAGCTTATCGGCAAAACAGCACTGCTGGAATTCAAGCTGGTTGATGAGGAGAACAGTGTTGAGGAAGCACTTAAGGGAAATATGCCGCCTGGCGATGAGATACTCTATGAGATCAGCATTGATAGAAAGACAGGCCGTCAGAACAGGATTCCCTACCTTCTAAAGAAAAGGACTCTCTTAACGGGGGAATATATAACGGACGCCAGGGTACAGATTGACAGCCGTTATAATGAACCTTACGTTTCTCTTTCATTCGACGCAAGAGGCGCACGTCTTTTTGAACAGATCACAGGGCAAAACATAAAAAAGAGACTGGCTATCGTCCTTGATAAAAATGTCAATTCCGCACCTGTTATTCAGGACAGGATATCAGGAGGTAAGGCCCAGATTACGGGGCGTTTTACCACGGATGAAGCGCGGGATCTGTCCATTGTTCTGAGGGCAGGAGCTCTTCCAGCTCCTGTCGAGATTATAGAGGAGCGAACGGTTGGGCCTTCTCTGGGGAAGGATTCAATAGACAAGGGCTTTAAGTCCATGCTTATAGGCGGCGCTATCGTTATTGCTTTTATGGTCGTTTATTACGGGCTTGCAGGTTTTATCGCGGATCTTGCGCTCGTTTTAAACATCTTTTTCATTATGGCGGGACTGGCCTTTTTCGGGGCTACTTTGACTCTGCCCGGTATCGCGGGGATTATACTTACTATAGGTATGTCTGTTGATGCCAACGTCCTGATCTTCGAACGCATCAGGGAAGAACTGAGACTTGGAAAGACGCCACGGTCCTCTATTGAGGGAGGATACGGAAAGGCCCTGGTAACGATCCTTGATGCCCAGATTACCACCTTGATCGCTGCGCTTGTCCTTTTTCAGTTCGGAACCGGGCCGATCAGGGGTTTTGCGGTGACCCTGAGTATCGGCATAATTGCGAGTTTGTTTACGGCTATCTTTGTAACCCGTATCATTTTTGATTATTTATATGTATTGCGAAGGATGAAAAAGGTCAGCATTTAGTAAAGGGATGACCACATTTTAACCAAGGACTGAACAAATGGAATTCATCAAGCCGGGAATTAACTTTGATTTTATTGGAAAGAGGAAGCTTGCATTCCTGTTATCCACCATAATGATCATTGCAACGCTTTTATTGCTAATATGGAGGGGTGGGCCTAACTTCGGTGTGGACTTTTCGGGCGGTGTATTGATACAGATTAAGCTTGACCAGAAAAGAACCCCTTCTGAAATCAAATCTTCTCTTGCACCGATTGATCTTCAAGATAGCATCATCCAGGAATTTGGTGAAGAAGGTAAGTTCGAATACCTGATTCGAATAAGGCATACGGACATTGAATTGGCAGGTTTGGGTGACAAGGTAAAAAAGGCCCTTGTTTCAGAACTCGGCCAGGGTGTCGAGATGAGAAGGGTAGAAATGGTAGGGCCGAAAGTCGGGAAAGATCTAAGGGGAAAGGCCCTGTTTGCTATTTTTTACGCCCTGCTGTTCATTGCCATTTATATCTCCGGCCGATTTGAACTCAAGTGGGTGATGAGTATAGTTATGGCCCTATCTTTGGCTTTTGTAGTATACATATGTTCCAGTTTTGGGATGACGGTCACCTGGCTTATCTTGATTGCATTATTAGTCGCAATAGGTCTCTGCTGGTTCCTTAAGTTGAAATATGCGCTGGGAGCCATTATTGCGCTTGTTCATGATGTGATCATAACGGTCGGGGCCTTTGCGTTGACAGACAGAGAAATATCTCTTTCCATAATTGCCGCCATACTAACTATCGTGGGCTATTCTCTAAATGATACCATTATTGTTTTTGACAGGATTCGGGAAAATTTAAGGCGTTTTAGGCGGCGGCCCTTTGGAGAGGTTATGAACAGCAGCATTAACGAGACGCTGAGCCGCACCATTCTTACATCTACAACCACACTTGTCGTCGTCGTCGCCCTTTTTATTCTGGGCGGAGGAGTGATCCATGATTTTGCCTTTGCAATAATGATAGGCGTTATTGTGGGAACCTATTCGTCAATCTTTGTGGCGAGCCCGATCCTCTTGGTCTGGGAAAGCAAGTTCGCCAAGAGAGCGAAAGGTAAGACAAATCGCAATAAGTAGTTTGTCCGATTAGGTATGACGCAATGTTCTTGTGGTCAGACAAGTTGACTATCTTCGATTAAAAATTGAGTATTTGAAGAGGCCTATTTAAGCCATCAACAGTCAATCCTTTTAGTGCTGCCGGTTGGTGTATAAAAGAAAAAAAAGTCCAATTTACCGAAGGTCGGCCTTTTGGCTGATAATTTTAATCCTCATTGCCGCCTCTATCTCAGGTTGGCGGCTTTGGCGCGGCCTATATGTTATCCCACCCCGGTTAAATTTTATTCTGCTTACCGTAAATAAAGAACCACAGAAGATACTGTCAGGGGAGATCCTTGCGCTCCATCCAAAAGACAGGATCAAAATTGTCGAGGTTTCCACAAATGTCCCCTTCAATCTGTTTATTCGCCTAGTGGCAAGGGGTTTAGATGTGAATGCCCTCCGGTATGAAGAGGTGAGTATTTCGAAGTTGCTTCCCGATGAAAAAATACTTGATCATTACAAATTCCGGATTTGGGTAAAATACCGCAATCAAGAGCTGGGATACGTGGAATGGAAGGTTCAACCTTATGCGGAAGATTGGCTGGGAAAGGCCGAAAGGACCATAAATCCAGAGCGAAGACTGGCAATTCTTGAGAGTGCCTCACGGCTCCTGCCGGGGGACTCTGAAATCAGACGCAGGCTCCTAGACGAATACAAATCCCAAAAATTATGGGAAAAGGCTGTACGCATGCTCGAGGATATGGCAGGGAAGGAATTGGACGAGGATATCTTGATGGAACTCCTTGATGTATATACAGCCATGCAGAGCAAGGATGGAATAATTTCGGTTCTTGAGAGGCTCGTCAATCTCAACCCGGATGATCTTGAGACGCGGTTCGAACTGGCGGAGACCCTTGAAAAAAAGGGTGAATTAAAAGCGGCCGTTAAGGAGTACGAGGCCCTTTTGGGGCGAATGGAAGAGAAGGACAAACTGCCAGTTTACAAACGCCTCGGATATCTTTACGCAAAGACCGGTCCATTAGAAAAGGCTATCTCTAACTATCTCAATGCGTTGGAGATAGATAAAAGGGATGTAAATATTTATTATAATTTATCTTATCTTTATGAAAGGATTAATCAGAAAGACAAGGCGGATTTTTATTTAGACAAGGCGACAGAGTTGAAATCCGAAGACACTGAAAGCCGTTTGAAGCTTGCTCATAGAATGATCGAGAAGGGAGAATTTGAAAAGGCCGAGAAATATCTTAAGCAGATTTTAAAGAAAGATCCAAATTCACTCGAAGCCCTTTTGTTAATGGCTCAGATCATGGAAAGACGAGAAGAAAAAGAGGCACTTAGAGGAATTTATGAAAGAATTCTTTCGCAGGATCCAAAAAACGATATTGTGAGATATAACCTTGGCGCTCTTGAATATGGGGCAGGGAATCTGGATGCAAGTTTGAGATATTTTGAGAGCTATGTGAAAGCACACTCAGAGGATGCGTCGGCCCACGGGATTCTTTTTGATATCTACAAAAAGCAGAAAAAAGACGACATGGCCTTTAACCAGGCTAGGACTCTTATTAAGCTTCGACCGAAGAATGTCGAACCTTACCATTATATATTTGATTACCTAAATAGCCGAGGTGATTATAACAGGATAGTCCATTTCATGGACATGGGTCTGGAGGCAAATCCTGATCAGACGGATCTCAGGGCATACCTGGTACTGGCATATGTGAAGACCGGAAAGGAAAAACTGGCCATAAAACAGATTGAAGAGATTCTGAAAGTCAGGCCTAAAGATGTTAAACTATTAATGCATCTGGCAGTGCTGCGTGAGAAAAACGGCGATCTTGATGGCGCCTTGGAAGCCTATAAGCGGATTATCGAGATATCGCCGGGTCATAAAGATGCGGAGGAGGCATATCTCAGGTTGAGGCTGAGGAGAGTCAAGGATGAAGGGGCAGAATAAAAACCCCTATCTGCATGTTACAGCCGGATTGATATGGAAGCATGGAAGGGTTCTCATAGCGAAACGTCCAAAGGGAGCCCACCTTGAGGGATTTTGGGAATTCCCGGGGGGTAAGCGGGAAAAGGGTGAGAGCCTCAAGGATTGCCTGGAAAGAGAAATCGAAGAGGAGCTTGGGGTAAAGGTAAAGGCGGGTGAGGAGTTGTTAACGGTTGAGCATGAATATGGGACCAAGGCGGTCTCATTGCATGTGTTTAATTGTACGTGTTTTGAAGGAGAGCCAAAATGCTTGCAGGTCCAGGATATAAGATGGGTTGAGCCGGCAGGTCTTGGAAAATATACTTTTCCTCCTCCGGACGAAAAGGTGATCGAATTTCTTTTACGTGGGAGAGTTTTGGGAGGCGTGAGTTAGATCCCCAGCGAGAAGACTTACAGGCTTCATTCAGCTTGTCCTTATTTTTAAAAAATTTGTAATGTTCATAAGTGATGGCAAGACGGTTTCAACCATCTTTTCGGCGATGTCACTTTCCTCAAGGCGTTATCTATTCCTTTTGGAATGGGTGGCCAAATATACGCGGTTTCCCAACGAGCCTGCAAACTCCCATTAAGTCTGTGGCCTAAACCGCATATATTTGGCCACGGCAAAGTTCGGTGGTATTTTTTTTTGAGATAACGCCTTTCGAAAAGCCGCACCGTCTCAAGAAAAATGAAAGAATCACTATTGATACCAAAACTTTTGAAAAATACCAAAAAATTGGACCGGATTATTTAGCATCCAGCTTGCCGATTTTTAAAAAGACCCGCTGAGCCTTTCGAAGGACTTTTGACGGGTGTGTCAAACTTAAATGCACGTGTGGGGAGGATGAGTTCATATCCCATGCTAAAAGCCATAAACAATGCAGACGGCTTAAATCAGAGATGCGGAGGGATGCGTATTTTCAGGTGGCTGTTCACCCCTGTCTTGGCCCCGCTTCTGGAGAATCGGAGGATTGTACTTATTCTGGTGGGAGCGGCAGTACTACAGGTGGGCCTGACCGTCTTGGGGCTGCCGGGTTGGCGGTGCCCTATAAAGGCCCTGCTCGGCATTCCCTGCCCGGGCTGCGGCTTGAGCAGGGCTATGGCACAGTTGATCCAGGGAGAGTGGCAGGGGGCAATGTTGACACATGCTTTCGCACCGGTAATTTTAGCAGGATTTGTCCTGATGATGATCGTCAGCCTGGTGCCTGAAAATGTTTTCCGGGTGATGGTTTACAGGATTGCGTTAATAGAACGAATAACTGGTTTAGTTGGTTTTGTGTTAGTATGCATGATTATATACTGGCTGATCCGGCTTCCGGAATGGTTGTAATGTGGACAGGTCTGTTGGTAAAGCTTATGAAAAGCTGGGAAGCGTTTCCCTGCCACAGCATGTTGCAGTTAAGATTCATGAATGGTATAATAGTTTTAATTATCTAAATTCAGATCTTTTCCGGGCCGACAGATATGAAGTGCAGGGAGTTCCAATTATCAATTAAAAGGAGGAGGCCATGGCAATCCTTATTGTTACAGGGGCAATAGTATTTCTTTGTTTACTTGCTAACCTGGTCTTTTTTATCATCGTCCTTATCAAACTGTTCAAGAAAGAGGGCCCTATACTGGGAATTGTGGGACTCTTGTGCGGATTTTTTACCTTTATCTGGGGCTGGATCAAGCACAAGCAACTTGAACTCACCAAAGTCATGCTCATATGGACTATCACCATTATCGTCCCGCCTGTGCTGGCAGTGGGCATTCCCTTTCTTGCTCCGGGAGTGGATATAAGAAAGCAGTTGACGTCAAAATCTATCCCGGGTGCTACTAAAAAGCCTGCCCAGCAACAACTCATAAAAAAGTCTGTACCAAAACAAAAGGCACCTGAAATCGAAAAACCGCCTGCAAAGGCGCCTGAACCCGTGAAGACAGTGGACTATGACGCTGAGATAAAAAAGCTTGATGATTTGATTAAAAAGGACAGTAATAATATAGGTGCTATTTATAACCGAGGATGGATGTATGCATCAAAAGGCGAGGTCCTTAATGCCATAGAAGATTATTCCCAGGTCATAGAAATCGACAAAGAGTTTGGGGACGCTTATTATAATAGAGGCCTTTTGTACGCGGATATGGATAGAAATGAACAGGCTGTCAGAGATTTCACTAAGGCCATTGAGCTTGATTCCCGATCCTTTGATGCCTATTGTAACAGGGGGAATATATACCATAAGATGGGAAAAGCTGATCTGGCAATCAGTGACTATACCGAAGCCCTGAAAATAAGGCCTAATGATGGCGAATTGTACCACAACAGGAGTGTTGTTTATATGTCGATAGGCAAGAAGTCGGAAGCTGCGGGCGATTCGAAAAAGGCCGCCGAGTTGATGGAGAAGAGCGGTGTGAAACCTATTGAGGATGAGGGGGAAAAGGCGGTTAAAAAGGAGACATCCTTGAAACCTTCATTGGCCACATGGAGACAAGATCTCAAAGATGTGAAGATACCGGATGTTACTGCGAGGGGAATGATTAACGGCCAAGTATTTCTGGCCGAGGCGTCCAAATTTGAAAACGGGATTCTGACTTTTTATGGTAGAAAAGATCTTTCACCGGACCATGCTGTGACTATTTTTCTTTTTTTGAAGGGGGAGTCACCGGACGGGAAGTCTTATAATATTGCCAGCACTGGCGGTTTCGGCTCACCTCATGTCCATATGAAGTGGAGGCCAAAAAACAGCAATACTCCCAAATCAATGCCATTTATGAAAGGCTATTCCATGCGTCTTGAGTTTGGAAAAACGCAGGATGACAAGCTTACCGGCAAAATTTACCTGTGTATGCCGGATGAAATGAGAAGTTACCTGGCGGGAAGTTTTACCGCTTTAGTCAAAAAGGAAGAAAAGACAGGGAGGCCAGCACCAAAAGAATAGAAAGAATAAGCTTTTTTTTGCGAGAATCGTCCTTTCGAAGAGTCCCTTACCTTCGCTTTCCATAACAATCCAGTAGTGAAACACCCTTATGAAGTGCTCATTACAATGCCCCGCCCTCAGATTAGGGATTCTTTAGTAAAGATGTCGCTGTTCGGCCTCATTAATTTTTTTTAACAGGGCAGTATCATTGGCGGCGAGTTCTTTTGCCTTGTCGAAATGAAACTTTGCTTTCCCGGACTGGCCCAGTTCTTTGAAATAGACTCCAAAATAGTAGTGGGCTTGGGCCAGCATGTCACGCCTTCCATATGCAATGCCAAGGTGGTAATAAACTTCATTTTTAACAGGCGCGAAAGAGGCCAGCTTCTCAAAAAGCCGGGCGGCCTTTCCATATTCTTTGAGATGCTCATAAGTCAATCCCAGGAGAAACAGGGTCGATTTGTCTTCACCATCCAATTTGAGGGCCTTTTCAAAAATGGATATGGCTTCCCTGTATTCTCCTTTCATCTGGTAGACCTCTCCAATGCTTGTCAATATCGGTATGAAGTCGGGGTTTATCTCCTGGGCCTTTTTCAGATGGCGGAGTGCCGGCTCATATTCTGATTTCTCCGCGTAGACGATCCCCAGTCCGAAGTAGGGTAAGGCCGAGTCGGGATTCTTTTCCAGATCGAGATTAAACAACCTTTCCGCATCATGTGTGTCAAGGCTCTTGGCCCTTACAATGGTCTTAAAAAAGGGGAAAAGCTCTCTGAACCGGGCCGTCTCTTTTTTTGGAGGACCGGGAGTGTAGTTGGTCATCATGCTGTCAAGGCTCGCCATTCTTTCCGGGCCGGTGGGATGTGTCAGGAGGTAAGTGGGAACCCTGTCAGTTCCCAGCCAACTTTCTTTTTGAATCTTATTGAGCATCACGATCATTCCGGCCGGATTAAAACCGCCTGCCTCCATGTATGTGAAACTTAACTGATCTGCCTGCTGTTCATCTTTTCTGCTGTAGTGTAACTGAGTCTGGATACCGGCTGCCATGGTTCCGGCTATCAGGCCTCCGCCGGCTTTGCCACCGATTAATGCGCCAGCAAGGACGCCCGCCAGGGTAGCGAAGCCTATTTTTTTGTTCAATTCGATCCGCTCGGCAATATGCCTGGCAGAGACGTGGCCTATCTCGTGACACATGATAGCGGCCAGCTCGTCTGCAGTGTCCATGCTTCCTATTAGGCCGGAAAAGAAAAAAATATGCCCTCCAGGTCCTGCAAAGGCATTCATGGAGTTTTCCTTAACGACATAAAAATTAAAGGGAAAATACTTTGGTTGCAAAGGCTTGATGAGGTAATGGCCCAGATCGTTGATGTAATCATTGGCGAAATCATTCTCCACAAATTCAAAGTGTTCCATGATATAGGCCATAAACTTCTGGCCCATGATTTTTTCATCCTCAACAGATAAGGCAAAGGCCCTGGGTTTCCAAAAGGAAAAAGGTGAAAAGAATATGCACAGAACAGTTATAAAGATGATCGGCTTTGCATAGAAATGATTTTTTAAACTCAAAATTAAACTCCTATTTTGTCGTCGTGTTCCAGATCGACCCTTGGGGCTTCAATCCACAGGCCTTCCAGATCATAAAAATCCCTAATGGGATGGTAAAACAGGTGAATGACTACATCCCCATAATCCAATAGAACCCAGTGCCATTTCTGTTGCCCCTCTATGCCGTAAGGCCTGAAGCCCTCATCACGCATTCGGTCTTGCAGATGTCGTGTAATGGCCTGTACCTGCCTGCTGGAACTTCCACTGGCAATAATAAAGTAATCTGTAATAGAGGTAAGCTTGCCCACTTGAAATAAGAGTGGATCAATGGCTTTTCGCTCTTTGATTATTTCGAGACACAGTTTTGCCTTATCAAGAGCTCGCATTGCTCCTATATAATCCCTTTGTAATGATATAGTTTCTGACTTGATCGGGGACCAGGAAACGGATGGATTTCCCGTTTCTAATTGATTTCCTTATGCCGGTAGAGGATATGTCCATGCGGGTCGGCGACATAAAAGTCAGGGTCTTCCCGGATGGTGCCGTAAATACATCAGGCCTTTTGGTTTTTCTGATATCCAACCCAGTGTTTGTAAGCAGGAAATCAATTTTATCAGGTTGAGACACAGGACGCCGGATGATAACGAAGTGAGAATAGTCAAAGAGGTGCCTATATTCCTTCCATGTCCTTATTTCCTGGAAGGCGTCCACCCCCAGTATGAAATACAATTCAGGGTCGGGACAGAAAATATTATGGATTTCTTTCAGTGTTTCGATGGAATATGAAAGACCCGGCCTCTTTCCCTCAAGGTCCAGGACCTCCAGAAAAGATGAATCTCCCAGCGCCAGTCGGGCCATGGCCAGTCGATGCTGAAAAGGGGTAACAGGCTCAACTGTCTTGTGAGGGGGGGAGGCAGATGGAACCAAATAAACCTTTTCCAGGTCCATTTCCTGCCCTATTTCTACAGCAGTGCGCAGATGGCCCAGATGAATCGGATCAAAAGTACCACCCAAGATGCCCAGTCTTTTCAAAAGAACTCCCTTTCAACTGTGCGAAGGATATAATCCCCCCTGTCATGAATACTTCAAGTCCTAACCTGTCCTTCTCCGTGAACAACAAATTTCGTGGTTGTCAGCTCTTCCAGCCCCATTGGGCCGAAGGCATGAATTTTGGAAGTGTTGATCCCGATTTCGGCACCGAGCCCCAGTTGGTTCCCGTCGTTAAAGCGTGTGGAGGCATTGACCAGAACTACTGAAGAATCGACTTCGGCAAGAAAGCGTCGGGAGCGCTCGTGATCGTTGGTGACGATGGCTTCCGTGTGATTGGAGCCGTATTTTTCAATGTGATCAAGAGCTTCTCTCATGTCAGATACAATCTTAACCGCAATAATGAGGTCAAGAAATTCCGCACCCCAGTCTCCTTTAACGGCCGGTTTTGCCCAGGGAACAAGCTTGACTGTTTCAGGACACCCCCTGATCTCCACTCCGGCGTCACGGAAAAGTTCTGACATGGAAGGGAGAAAGTCATCAGCAATACTCTCATGCACGAGCAAGGTCTCCACGGCATTACAGACCCCAGGCCTCTGGACCTTGGCATTAAGGACCACATTTTTTCCCATTTCGAGATCAGCGAACTTGTCAACGTAAATGTGACAAACTCCTTTGTAGTGTTTTAATACAGGGACTTTTGAGTGGCTTGTCACAAAGCGAATCAAACCCTCCCCGCCTCTGGGTATAATGACATCAAGAAAATCCTCAAGACCGATAAGGATGCTTACCGCCTCCCTATCGGTTGATGGAATTATCTGGATCGCCTCTGGTGGCAGACCAATTTCCTTGAGGGCCCCCCCCAACAGATCTGCGAGGATGAGGTTGGAGTATATAGCCTCGGATCCTCCTTTGAGTATTACCGCATTTCCGGATTTCAGACACAGGCTGGCTGCATCTACGGTCACATTAGGGCGCGATTCATAGATAAAACCTATAACGCCGAGAGGGATTCGGACTCTTCTGACAAGCAGGCCGTTAGGCCTTTTCCATGTGCCGGTGATCTCACCCACCGGATCCGGTAAGGCTGCCACCTCCTCAAGCCCGTCTGCCATTCCCTTAATAACGGCTTCATCTAATGCCAAACGATCAATCATGGCGGGAGAAAGTCCCGCGTCTTTTGCCTTTGACAGGTCCTTTTTATTCTCTTTGATTATATCCGCCTGCCTTTCCATAAGCCTTGTCGCCATAAGCCTGAGGGCGTCGTCCTTTGGTGCTCTTTCCAGCCTTCTCAATTGTCTGGAGGCTGATTTGGCGTTCTTGGCCATATCCTCGATCAAATTCATGAGTTGCATATATCGTCTCCTTGATCCATTTGATCGGCCAAGACAAGGTTGTCCCTGTGAATCACTTCATCATCATGTTTAAAACCCAATATTGATTCGATATCACCGGATTTTGCACCCATGATTTTGTTGATGTCGGACGAATGGTAGTTGACCATACCTACGGCAATCTCTTTTCCGGCTTCGTTGATCAACAGGACGGAATTACCAAGCCTGAATCTGCCTTTTACCTCCTTAATTCCGGAGGCAAGAAGGCTTTTGCCATGTTTTACCAGGGCATCTTCCGCACCCCGGTCAATAACGATTTCTCCCTTGGGGGCTTTGGTGAACGCGATCCAGTGTTTTCGAGCACAAAGGGCTGTATCTTTTGGCAAGATGAGGGTCCCTTCCTGCTGCCCAGCAAATATTTTTTTTAAAATGCCGGGCTTCAGTCCATTAGCGATAATGGTCGGGACTCCGCCAAGGGCTACCTTTTGGGCCGCCTTGATCTTGCTTCCCATGCCGCCAGTTCCCAGGAAGCCGGGGATAGAACTGGCAAATTGTGATACTTTTTTATCTATTTTCTTAACGGTTTTTATGAGTTTGGCCTCTTTATGAATGCGCGGGTCCATATCAAATAGCCCATCAATATTTGTCAGATTGACCAAGAGTTGTGATTCTGTAAGATTGGTTACCATGGCACTGAGGTTGTCGTTATCGCCGAATTTAATTTCGTCTACAACCACAGTATCGTTTTCATTGATGATAGGAATTATTTTCCAAGAGAGTAATGTGAACAGGGTATTGCGTGCGTTTAGATATCGGCGCCTGTGGGTGAGATCATCACGGGTTAGCAGAAGCTGTGCAACTTTTTGCCCGTGACGGACGAAGGATTCCTCATAGGCCATTATCAGACTGCTCTGGCCGACGGCCGCCATGGCCTGCTGCTGCGATACGGACTGAGGTCTTTTTGACATGCCGATCTTTCTAAGGCCACAGGCTATAGCACCCGATGAAACGATAATGATTTCGATTTTGTTCTCTTTTATAAAGCATATATCCGAGGTAAGATCCTCGATGGCGGCAATGTTAAGGCCGTTTTCCGCGGTAAGAACGCCGCTCCCGACTTTAACAACAACCCTTTTGACCGATTTCAGCAGGTCTTTTCTCGATACTTTTTCCATTTTTCAAAAATTGTTCTTTTCAACTCCTCAATGCCGTCTCCGGTCAAGGCTGAAATGGGCAGGGAATCCACGCCGATTCCCTTTAGGGTTTTCCTTAAACTTGTCAGATCCCTGTGTTGGATGCCATAAAGATCCATCTTATTGATCAGAACCATTTGAGGCTTTTCTACCAATGCGGGGTTATAGGCCGCCATTTCCCTTCTCAGCAGATGGAAGTCTTCAAGGATGTCCTCATCAGGTTGAAATGTAATATCCAAAAGATGTAATAGGAGCCCTGTACGTTCAATATGCTTCAGGAAACGATGACCAAGGCCGCGTCCTTGGCTGGCACCCTCAACTAATCCCGGGATGTCTGCAATTACCAGTGATGTGTCATCATCACAGGACAAGACACCCAGATTGGGAAAGACTGTCGTAAACGGGTAGTTCCCTATCTTGGGACTGGCAGTGCTGAGGCGGGCAAGGAGGGTGGATTTACCTGCATTCGGCAATCCGATCAGACCTATATCGGCCAGGAACTTGAGTGATAACTTTAGTCTTTTTTCCCAGCCTGGGAGGCCGGGTTGGGCAATCCTTGGGGCCCTGTTTTTCGAGGTTGCAAAATGCTGATTTCCTTTTCCTCCCTTTCCCCCAGTAACGAGAAGGACTTCCTGGTTATCATTGACTAAATCGGCAAGCAATTCTCCTGTGTCAAGATCTTCAATAATGGTTCCCAAAGGGACCTCAAAGACGAGATCCGTTCCGTTTTTTCCGGATTGATTTTTGCCCCTTCCGGGTTCGCCGTTGCGGGCCTTGAAGTGTTTGCTGGAAGCATATTTTGTTAGTGAGAACAGACTGCCTGTAGCCCTTACAATAATGTTTCCGCCGTTTCCGCCGTCGCCACCATCCGGCCCCCCCTTGGGTATGAATTTTTCCTTTCTGAAACTTATACAGCCTCTTCCACCATCTCCTGATCTGGCCCAAATGACCGCTTCATCCAGAAAACCCATTTGATATCTCAAGAGAGGGGAAAACATTCCCCGCAATTATGAGGCGTAAACACTGACCCTTTTTCTGCTCTTGCCAAAATGCTCGAAGGTGACGATTCCGTCAATCTTTGAAAAAATAGTATAATCTTTTCCCAGGCCAACATTCGTGCCGGGATGTATTTTGGTTCCTTTTTGCCGGATAAGTATATTTCCTGCACGGACTTTCTGGCCTGAAAACCGTTTTACACCATATCTTTGCCCGGCGCTGTCTCTACCGTTTTTTGAACTTCCGCCAGCCTTTTTGTGTGCCATGGTACTTACCTCTTATTTGTCCATTATTCTCAGGCTTCAATATTTTCGATCCTGACAAGTGTAAAATCCTGCCTGTGGCCCTGTTTCCAGCGATAGCCTTTTCTTCGTTTGTATTTGAATACCACGATTTTTTTGTTTTTCCCTTGATGGGTGATTCGGCCGATAACCTTTGAACTCTTAAGATACGGTTTGCCAACATTGACTTTTTCGCCGTCAGATGTTAAGAGTATCCGATCGAAAGTGATATTGTCCCCGACCTTTCCGTCCAGTTTTTCAAATTTGACTTCATCACCATCAGTGACCCTGTATTGTTTACCCCCGGTTTTAATAACCGCATACATTGCTATTTGCTCCTTAGATAATGAAATGAATCTAAAAGACTAAAAAATAGTAGCAATCAAGTCAAGACAAAAAAATCTTCTTATGCGCATGATTTCGCGCTCATAAAAAAACTCAGATGCCTACAGACGCGAAATACGTATGGCGCGTCTTCGTTCCAGGGGAAAATTCAGAACAAATGTAGTCCCTTCCTTGAGTTTTGATGATACCTCAATTTGCCCGCCATGACTTTCCATAATTTTTTTTACCACTGGCAGGTCTATTCCCGCCCTGTCGGCTTTGGTGCTGAAGAACGGATTAAAGATAAAAGGAAGATTTTCACGTGAGATACCTGTGCCGGAGTCTATCACGTATATCCTGTACTCATTGTCTTTTCTCTCGCTTTTAATCAGGGCGTTTCCACCGTCAGGAAGGGCATCCAGAGCGTTTTCGATCAACATCGATAAGGCTGAGATGACAAGGCCCGCGTCCAGAAACAATTTTGTTTCGTCAATATTGATAGCTAAATCAATATCTTT
>CAZUHR010000011.1:0-22569 GCA_964620335.1 uncultured Desulfobacteraceae bacterium | reverse complement strand
AAAGGCTTCGCTTATTAAAGAACTGCAGGAATTTTTCAGCAAGGTCTAGTCTATTCATCGAATTTCCGAAAGTCATCGTAACGGTGCAACTTTTCTTGCAGCTTAAACTATCCATTCTATGCCTTAAGTGCCTTGATTTTCTTTATGAATAGCGCAAGATTCCGGAACGGCGTCAACATCTGCCTCACCTTTCCTTGGTTAAATTCCCATCCAAATTCATTTCAAAACCGACCTGAGGAGGAGGCCCCATAACTGATCGCTTCATAAGCATCGGAATGCTTAATCCTTTGTTATTGCTGACTATTAATTTGGGGGCCCGTGTTTTAGGCTCCCGGTTATTCGAGAACTCAAGTCTTTTTTGTCACATCTAAGAATGCTTTTGGAACGGCTGTTGCTTAATACTTTAGTAAAACAGCATCCGATTCGTTATCTGGGGTGATCAAAAATGATGGAAGTACTCAAGAATTCTGGGGCCTGGAGATCCAAGAGAAACAAGCACTTCATAATAACGTTCACTGTGCTTGGGGAGGTGGGACTATGACAAAGCAGAATCCTTCTTTTGATTCGCGTGAACTCTATGTTGGAATTGATATCGGCTCCATCAGTATTAACTGCGTGGTGATCGATGATCAGAAACGGGTTGTCTATGAATTTCCATACCAACGGCACCTGGGAATAATTGAAGAACGCGTTTTGGCCCTTATTAAGGGGTTATACAAAGACATGGGAGACGAAAACATCCGGTCCATATCCTTTACCGGCAACCATAGTAGAAAATTAAGCGAGCGGCTTGGTGCTTATTACGAATTCGATACCATCACGCAGGTCTTGGGTTCCCTATTCATCAAGCCTGATGTGCGGACCATTATCAGTATGGGCGGCCAGGATACGGCTCTTTTTCAGATCAATCATTTTAAGGGGACAGATGGTGGCTTTGAAGCTCCATGGGAACTTGAATATTTCAACACTAATGGGCCCTGCGCCTCCGGGACGGGCTCGTTCATAGATCAGCAGGCTGAACGCTTGACCACGGCTCTGTACTCTGAAGAGATCGACACCTCCACAGAAAAGATCGATAGCATTCTCGTGGGATTTATCAAACTCGGAACAAAAGGGCAGAGGCCGGCCCATGTGGCTTGTCGGTGCACCGTATTCACGAAATCGGACATGATTCATCTCCAGAACAAGGGGGAAAAGCTGGAAGATATCATTTTGGGCCTGCATATGGGAAATGCAAGGAATTACATGAGCACGATCGTAGGCAACCGTGTCCTGGAAGACCCGATCCTTTTTATCGGGGGCCTTTCATTAAACGCTCTTCAAGTCAAGGCCTTCAGAGCTTATTTCCCCAATTTAATCATACCTCCTCGCAATACCTCCATAGGAGCATTGGGGGTCGCTTTGCAGGCCCTTGAGCAGGGCAAGGAGAACCGTCTGGAATTGGACGCATTGAGAACTGCAGGATCCGATAGAGAACTGCACATACCAGTGGCGCCGGAACTAAAACTGAAAAAGACGACATTTCAAGAATCGGGAAATATACGGAACAAGCCTTTAAAAAGAGGCATACGGGTCTTTCTGGGCATTGATATCGGGTCTACAACAACCAAGTATGCACTCATGGACGAAGAGAGAAGAGAGATCATTCATAAGCGCTATGTGCCAACCCGGGGCAAGCCCATAGAAGTCACCCAACAACTCCTTGAGGTTATTCGAGAAGAGGTTGGAGACAAGATTAACATCATTGGGACCGCGACGACCGGATCGGGAAGAAACGTGGTGGGAGATTTCCTCAATGCTGATTTGATCATCGACGAAATAACAGCGCATGCAAGAGGTGCCGTTGAGATCGATTCGAACGTGGACACCATCTTCGAAATCGGTGGCCAGGACTCAAAATATATATACATCGCAAACACCCACCCCCTCGATTTTGACATGAACAAGGTCTGTGCAGCAGGGACGGGAAGTTTCCTCCATGAACTGGCCAATAAATACGGTATTAATATTGTAAGTGAGTTTCAGGAAATCGCCCTCTCTTCTCGTACACCCGTCAGGCTGGCAGAGAGATGTACCGTATTCATGGAATCGGATCTGCTATCTTATCACCAGAAGGGGGTCCCCCAAAAGGATCTCATAGCAGGGCTATGCTATGCCATTGTCTACAACTATCTGAATCGCGTCGTTGGAAAAAGAAAGATAGGACAACGGATCATGTTTCTCGGAGGCCCCTCCCTCAATAAGGGGGTTGTGGCCGCTTTCGAAAACGTGCTTGATCGACAAATCCTGACTCCTCACAATAGGGAGGTGCTCGGTGCATATGGTGCTGCCATCAGCGTGCAGGAAAAGATGCTGATAGGGGCTGAAAAGAAGAGCAGGTTCAGGGGCCTTGAAAGCGCAATACATGATAAAATGGATTACAAAGAAAAAGTGTGCCGTGCGGATCCACAATGTCACAATGAATGCAAACTGAAAATTTACAGCTTTGATGGGCGCAAGAGCGTTTGGGGAGGTGAATGCGGCCGCTATGAGCTGTCAGACAATAGAAAAAAGCGGAAGGCGGACTTCTTCCAACTGAGAGACAAGATCTTGCAGAAACATATGGACGGTCTCTATGGGGAACTGCAAAATTCATCCTTGATGGAACTGGATGGGCGCCCCACTGTCGGAATGCAAAGAGCCCTTTATGGTCTCCATGGAAGTGTTTTGTGGGCTCATTTTTTTGACCAACTAGGGTACCGACTTGTGCTTACACCACCCACGACTCCGCGCATTTCAGAGACGGGTATTGAAGCCACAATGGCCGAGACCTGCTACCCGGTGAAAGTGTCACACGGACATGTGAGCGCGTTGATGAATAAGACCAGATATCTTTTCCTGCCCACGCTGATTGACATGGCAACACCGGATATCTCTGAAAGGGGTTATTACTGCCCCATGGTTCAGAGCAATTCCTATATGGTTAGAGCCGCACTTGGGATTAATGGGGCATCCCTCCTCAGTCCTGTAATTCACATGAAGCATGATCCGCGTACCTTAGCTATGGAAATCTTCGTGCAGATCAAAGGGAAGCTTAAAGTGAGTAAATCACGTGTCCGAAAGGCCCTCTGCAATGCTTTGGACAGACAGTCACAGTTTGTTGAAGAGCTTCGGAATCAGGGTCATGAGATCCTCGAAAACCTCGATGATAACGAACCTCTTATCGTTGTAACGGGCAGGCCTTACAATCTCTATGATGAGAGACTGAACCTGAGGCTCGGCAAGAACCTCTCTAAAATTGGTATCACATCACTGCCGATGGACTTTATCGACTCATCCCAGGTTGACTTATCGGATTTCCCGTCAATGTATTGGGGGCTGGGTGCTCAAATCCTTAGAACAGCCAAGATTGTCAGGGGAATGCCTAATGGATTTGGGTTGCATCTAACAAATTTCGGGTGTGGTGCCGACTCTTTTTTAGAGCATTTCTTCAAATATATCATGGGAGATAAGGCCTATCTGATCTTGGAGCTGGACGAACATAGTGCTGTTGCGGGTGTTATGACAAGACTTGAAGCCTTCAAAAACGTCATAATGAATTCTATGCGAAGCTGGGAGAACAATACGACCCAGCTATTAGAGGTGGCGAATTAGACGGGGTTTTCCAGACTAATGAATTAAGGCGGCGTGAATCAAGGAGGACTAAAAATGTCAGGGATAGCGGTTGAGAATACACGGACGTTTCGAGCATTAACGGAGAATGTGGGCAAGTACCATGTGGAAAAAAAGACGGTTTTGATTCCTGAGATGCACCGCACGGCAGCCCGGCTATTTGCAGCAACCTTTCGGAGTTTTGGTGTTGGTGCAAAGGTACTGGAGACGTACAAGGGGGTCGATCTGGGGAAGCAGTATACATCCGGAAAGGAATGCTATCCATGTCAAATCACTTTGGGAGACATACTCCATTTTGTGGAAGAGGAAAGGATGAGGCTGGGTAGCATGTTCAACCCGAAAAACTACATCTATTTCCTGCCGGAATCGGATGGACCCTGCCGTTTCGGCATGTACAATAAATATCAGAGAATCGTATTGAATTCTTTTCGAGGTTTAGAGGGATTGAAAATCGTTTCCCCTACCACAAAAGATGGATACTCTCTGTCCGGGATAATGGAGCAGGACAAAGTTCTTGATTTTATGAAAGTGGGCTATCTCTCTATGGTGGCGGCTGATATCCTGGACAGGCTCACATGGCGAATAAGACCGTATGAAAAAGAAAAAGGAACGACAGATGATTTTATTGATAGAGCTATTCGCATAATGGAAGGGGCTTTCGAGACGTTTGGTCGTGAAAAAAAAATCAAAAGGATCATCGGTACGTTGGTGGAATTGGTCAAAGAGGGCAAAACCCTCCTCGATCCCAACATCCCTCCCAAACCCCGGATTGGGATTGTCGGTGAAATCTTCCTAAGGATGCATGCAAGAGCAAACCAGGATCTGATCCGATTACTTGAAAAGCAGGGGGCTGAAGTGGTCAATGCGTCTCTTGCCGAGTGGGTGAACTATGTCAGCTACGAAGGCTTGAGGAACGCTAAAAAGGGCTTCATATCAGATCTCATTCAGTTAAAGGGCGGGCCCATGAAATTTCACCTAAAGCAGCTGCTCAATTTTGGGGCTGATCATTTATATAAGGGATTTAGACAAAAACAGGCATACAGAAGCGTACGACCATACATCAATCTAGCCTATGACCATAAAGTGTCTCACCTGGAGCATATTTTGACTGAAAATGACATCTTTTCTTTTGATGTTAGTACCGAGGCTTGCTTGAGCATATCGTCGATTCTGGAATACGTTCGAATAGGTTATGATGGTGTGGTTAATGTCTATCCCTTCACATGTATGCCCAGCATGACCACCTCTGCTATCATAAAACCAATGATGAACCGACTGCGACTCCCTTATCTTGATGCGCCTTACGATGGTAGCTTTCAGCCGGGCAGGGAAGCTGCCTTAAGGACATTTATGTACCAGGCAGAGCAGCATTTCCACCGAAACAACGGCGGGGTGGGTCTTCACATTTAGGAGCCTGAAGAAATTGTAGAGAAATCTTTCTGAAACATGTAAGATATGCATCGAGAAGTTTAGTTGCATTACCTCTTGAAAGCCCGAAAAGGTAAGCGCAAGTAGAATGTTGGATTGCCATCCGTTACCAGGAAGAGAATCGATCCAATATGTGCAACCCGTTGATAAGATCTCCCTTATCCAGAATATACATTGTCCTGCTGGTCATTCTGTTGCTGTTCCTCTCCACATGTATCCGTCATTCCCAAGAAAAAGCCGTTCCAAGAGCTAAGAGCGGAGTGCTCGATCTGACTCACTGGGATTTCAGAAGTGATGGCCCGGTAGACCTGGCTGGCGAATATGCGTTCTACTGGATGCAGGAGTTGACACCCGCCGATTTTTCCAAGGCAATTCAGCCTGAGGGTTTGGTTTTTGTAAAGGTCCCCAGCTACTGGAACCGCTATCAAATAGCAGGGAAGGAACTTCCAGGAAAGGGCTATGCCACCTACCGCCTGAATGTTCTTCTACCGGAGCGTTGCCCCCGCCTTGCCATGAAATATCTGAGCATGGGCACTGCGTTCTCAGTCTATTTGGACGGCAAGAAGGCGAGCTCCGCCGGTGTGCCTGGAAGGGACAAGAAAACCACGATTCCTAGATATTACCCGCATGTGGTGAGTTTTCAGCCGGATGCAGCCCTGGTGGAGATGATTCTTCATGTGTCCAATTTTCACCACAGACGGGGCGGGGCCGATGAAGTGATCCGGTTGGGGGACGAAAAACAAATAAGAGAAATAAGGGAACGACACCTCGCCTTTGACCTGTTCCTTTTCGGCAGCATTTTTGTTATTGCGCTTTATCATCTCGGACTCTTTGTTCTAAGAAAGAAGGACCTTTCAGCCCTGTATTTCGGCCTCTTCTGTTTGCTGATTGCCATAAGACTATTAACCACCGGAGAAAGGTACATCACCCATATGTTTCCAAATATAGGATGGTCGCTGATGATCAGACTTGAATATCTTTCCATTTACCTTTCAATCCCTTCTTTCATGCTTTTCATGCGGTCTCTTTTCTCCCAGGAGTTTTCCAGAAAAATTGTCCACTTCGTCGTAATTGTTTGTATGGGCCTCTCATCTATTGTGATCATGACGCCTTCGGAGATATTTACACACACCTTGCCCATATCTCACCTCATTTTACTCCTAGCCCTCTCGTACGGAGTCTATGTACTCGTGATCTCTACTTTTCGGAAGAGAGAGGGAGCATTGATATTCCTTATAGGCTTCGTGATTCTATCTCTAACCGCCATCAATGACATTCTGCACGTTGAACAGATCGTCCAAACCGGCTATTTTGCACCTTTCGGTCTTTTCATCTTCATTTTTTTACAGGCATTTCTACTTTCCATGCGCTTCTCGAGGGCTTTCAGCGCTGTTGAAGCACAACACCTTGAATTAAGAGAAACCCTTGAGTCGTACAGGGACGAGATAACGGAACGCAAGCGAGCCGAGGAGGCCCTACATGAAAGCGAGGCTAAATACCGAAACATCCTCGATAGTATTGAGGATGGATATTACGAGGTAGACCTTGCCGGTAACCTCAAGTTCTTTAACGACGCCCTGTGCGAGATCCTGGGATATCCCAGGGACCAATTGATGGGAATGAACAACAGGCAATATACGAGTCCAGAGACCGCCAATAAAATGTACCAAAGCTTCAATGAAGTCTATCGCACTGGAAAGGCGTCAAAGGCCATGGGCTGGGAGGCGATTCAAAAGGACGGCTCGATCCGGCATCTCGAGACCTCCATCACACTCATGTGCGATGCTGATGGCCGCCCCGTTGGTTTTAGAGGTATTGCCAGGGATATTACCGAGAAAATGCAGGTTGAAACGCAAGCCAAACTGCATCAGCATCAGCTCATGCATGCCAGCAAGATGGTGGCTTTAGGAACACTCGTATCCGGTGTAGCCCATGAGATCAACAACCCGAACAATTTTATCATGCTGAATGCTCCGCTGCTCCTCGATTCATGGAACGACATCCGCCCTATCCTTGATAAGTACTATCATGATAACGGTGATTTCGTGGTAGGTGGCATGAGATACTCGGAGTTAAGCGAAAACCTGCCTAAATTGTTCTCAGGGATACTGGATGGATCGAAACGCATCAAACAGATCGTGGACAACCTGAAGGATTACATAAGGAAGGATACCTCTGACCTTTCACAGGATGTGGATATAAACGCCGTCCTGCGGTCCGCAGTGTCACTCCTGTCCAACATGATCAAGAAGTCCACCCAGCATTTCTCCATTGACTATGGTAAGAGTCTTCCGGCTTTAAAGGGTAACTTCCAACAACTTGAACAGGTAGTGATCAATCTTATCCAGAATGCATGCCAGGCTCTTCCTGATACCGGAAAGGGTATCTCTGTTTCAACCTCCTTTGACGGCGAACGGCGTCATATTGTGGTCAAAGTTCGCGATGAGGGCCTAGGAATTCCATCGAACGACCTGCCCTTCGTCACAGATCCTTTCTTCACCACGAAGGGGGATTCCGGGGGCGTTGGACTAGGGTTGTCCATTTCATCCCAGATTGTTAAACAGCACGGTGGTAACATGGCGTTTATCTCGGAAACCGGCATAGGGACTAAGGTAGAAGTCGTCCTGCCCGTGAACCATGTAACCATAGACATGAAAGGAGAGTCAGAATGAGCGGGACCGCCTTCCCACAATTCCCAGTCATGTTAGTGGATGACGAAAAACAGGCCCTGGACAGTTTTGAAATGGTGTTGCGTTCTGCGCGCATGAGTCACTTTGTCCGGTGTCAGGATAGTCGTGAGGTCATGCCCTACCTTTCCCGGCAGGAAGTCGAGGTTATTCTGCTGGATCTGTGGATGCCGCACCTATCAGGCGAAGATCTGCTACAGGCTATCAGGAACGAATTCCCCGAAGTACCGGTCATCGTCATTACGGGTGCCAATGAGGTGGAAACCGCCGTGAAATGCATGAAGCTGGGCGCCTTTGACTACATGGTAAAGCCCGTGGAAAAGAGCCGTCTGGTGGGCGGTGTAATAAGGGCTATCGAACTCCGAGAACTGCAGAGGGAAAATAAGTTACTGAAAGCCCATGTGCTTTCTGACAAGCTGGAATACCCTGAAGCCTTCTCGGAGATCATTACTTGCAGCAGGGGCATGAGATCCATTTTCCAATATATCGAGGCTATTTCCGCCAGTCCTCGACCACTCCTGATCACGGGCGAAACCGGTGTTGGCAAAGAACTGGTTGCCAGAGCCGTCCACACCATAAGCGGTCGCAAGGGGGGGTTTATTCCGGTCAATGTGGCGGGATTGGATGATAATGTCTTCGCAGACACGCTGTTTGGGCACAAGAAGGGCGCCTTCACAGGGGCGGACCACGCACGGAACGGGTTGCTCGAACAAGCATCCGAGGGGACCATTTTTCTGGATGAAATCGGGGACCTGAGCGCCACCTCCCAGGTTAAACTTTTGCGGCTCTTGCAGGATGGCGAATTTTTCCCTTTGGGCTCAGACGTGGCAAAGCGCTCTGACGCCAGAATCGTTGTAGCTACCAACCAGGATCTGGAAGAACGCCAGGTCTCTGGAGCGTTTCGCAAAGATCTCTACTATCGGCTTTATGACCATCACATTCACATTCCGCCCCTTCGTGACCGCAAAGAAGACCTGCCACTTCTATTGGAGCATTTTTTGAACAAGGCCTCTGAATCCCTTGGCAAAAAAAAGCCCACGCCACCCCCCGAATTGATCACTCTACTTTCAAATCATAATTTCCCAGGAAATGTCAGAGAATTGGAATCCATGATATTTGATGCAGTAAGCAACCACAGATCTGGGAAGCTTTCAATGGACCTGTTCAAAAGACATATTTTCAGAGAAGAGCAGCCCATCGTTACAGATTCAGAGCAGTGCCTGGATGAAGTGGACGTACCTATATCCTTTTCCCAGAAACTCCCCACTCTAAAGCAGGCGGAGCGCTTTCTTGTTGCCGAAGCCATGCGTCGGGCCGAAGGCAACCAGTCCATTGCCGCCATGAGCCTGGGAATATCGCGCCAGGCATTGAACAAACGTCTCAAAAAGGCGATTCACTAGAGTTCTCCTCCCCCATGAAAACCCTGCAATTTCCCTTGCTCCGTAAACGTTCGTTGCGCCCCTTATCCGTTGATTATAAAAGGTTATTCGGAGCCTACGTTGGCTTGGTCAGCTTGGGTTGCTCCCTTCTCAAAGTTTCTCCGGAACCTCGAACAGCTTTACCATAAATTCCAGTAGACCTCCCATCTCCAGGTTTGTCAAGCTTGAAGCATGTAAGTAGCCAACATGCCTACGATTTTCGGGACTGCAGGATTTCATCGCGATTTTTTGCTCTATCGCTTCGGACACCCTAAGCCTTTTGGCATTTCCATTGCACTACCCTGTCATAAGAGAGAATAAACAATGGTGAGTGTCAAAAAAAACCACTGTCAGTTGCCACCGATCGGTTCCTGGGACGGGAAGCAGTTGAATGCAATGAGTCGTTGCGGTTCATCTAGGGATTATGTCTCCTGCAAAGGAACTCAGCAGGGTGAACCGAAGGCGCTAAACATTAAAAAGTTCACCTTTGGCGGCCTGCTCTTTTTAGCTTTTACAGTTGGCGTGTTCTGGTATCAGTTTGATCGTATTCAGGCTGGTCAAACACTACCCGTATTGCGCCAGCTTCAGTGGGATTATCTCCTGTTCATGCTTTTTTGTCTCCTGCTGGATACCGTCGCCAGTGGACTCCGGATTTGGATTGTTTGTCGTGTCCTGGAGCCGGGGATTTCTTTCTGGACCTGTCTCAGAGCCGAATGGGCCAACATGGGCGTCTCCATGCTCACACCCTCCCAAACGGGGGGAGGCTTTGGCCAGATTTATATGCTGTATCGAGGCGGGACCACTGTAGCGACTGCATTGACTATCAGCCTGATCTCCTTTCTCGGTAGCATGATCGGACTCCTTTGCATTGGTCTCTACTCTTTGGTCTTCTCCGGAATAGGCGAAATGGGGGGTGTTTTTAGAAGTGCAGTGGTAATGTTTACCGTTATCAGCGCACTAATGGTCCTCACCGCGTTTTTTCCTTCTATTTTTCAGAAAGCCATACATTGGTGCTCGAAAGTTTTCCGGTCGATTCGAGGAAAAAGGCTCATGGCTATCCGGCTCTTTCCCTCGTGGAAGTCAAATAGCAAAACCGATGATGTCTCTATGGGGCCTCTGGCCGGAAGGCTTGTTGTTCTCGTCCATTCCTACCACCTCGACGTGCAACGGTTTTTAAGCCTCGGTAAGGCTAGCTTCGTGTGGGTCTGCCTCCTGAGTCTCATATTTTTGCTTTCTCGTGCCCTCATGGCATTTCTCTGCCTACGTTTTCTCGGGATCCAGGTATGCACCCTCGGCCAGGTCCTCAAAACCCAAATGAACCTGATTTTTCTCATCTATTTCGCCCCTACCCCAGGAGGCTCGGGTTTGGCAGAGGGCATCTCTCTCTCAATGATGTCTCACATCGTACCCATTGCGCTGGCTCCCTATTATAACCTGCTTTGGCGCACGACAACCCTTTACCTTCCTGCTCTGGCCGGGCTCTTCTGTTTGATGCATGCTGTTTTGCGGGACACCAGAAGGTTTGTTAAAGAGAGGATGCCTTCCGAATCCTCTAACAGTGTCCTAAGCCCGACCCGGACACGTGAGATGCAAAATCCAGGAGAGCATTGCGCTGTTGGATTTTCACCAGAATGGAGGAATGAACCAAAATGATTTTGCTTAGACTTTTAAAGATACTTAGATTCCCTGTCGGTATCTTAGTAGTTGTTGGAACCGCACTCTCAAGCCCAGGTTGTGCCACGAATACGCATCGCACCCTCGAATCTCTGGCGGTCTTTGAGTCAATAGCCTTCTCACCGGACGGGAAGTATGTCGCGGCGGGACGTAACATCTTTAATGTTGTCTTGCTTTATGATGTTGAAACTTTAAAAGTAAAAATGGCTTTCAAAGGACGACAAGCTGACACGTGGGGGAAGCTGTCCGCCAAGTCACTGGCCTTCTCTCCTGATGGAAATTTTCTGGCAGCCGCAGGAATTGATGATTCAGTGGTGGTCTGGGACGTGACCACCGGCTCTGAAGTATTGCATCTTTCAGAGCTGAAAGGCCCACGGGACATAGCCTACTCCCCTAATGGAAAGATCTTAGCCATTGCTGGCCCCGCGAATGAGATTCGATTGGTGGATTTTCCAACCGGCAGAGAGAGGGGGTTGCTGGCCGGACATAGGGGCAAGGTCAATTGTGTAGCCTTTTCTCGTGACGGTGGGCTTCTTGCTTCAGGAAGCAGTGACCGCACCATACGCTTCTGGAATATCGCCACCCAGGATTTGGCTGCTGTGCTCACGGGACACGCGGGTCCCGTGACCTGCTTATCCTTTTCGCCTGATGGCAGATCCGTTGCGGCGGTCGCCGGCTACGATGTTAAATTATGGCAGACCGAAGACGGTTTGTGGGTAGAGCAAATGACAGACTTGAAACGTTTGCAAGAGGAGGAGGATCAAAGAACAGCCCTGATCAATGCTCTCACGATTCTGCATCTGGTCAACAGCATCCGCCTTACAGGAGCACCGGGTGGATGGTTTGGCGTCGAACACAGGCTTCATGCGCCTCTTAAACTGAGATTCTCACCAGATAACAAATTTCTTGCCATGACTGTCCCCAAATTGAGTTTCTCCAGTGATTACGAGATCCAGATTATTGATCGAAGCACAAAAAGAATGATGCCGATCAGGAGGGGTCAGTTCTTTGATTTGGCGTTCAGCCCTGATGGCAAAATCCTGGCCTCAGGTGGAAATGGAGTGAAACTCTGGGATCCGCATACTGGAGAGCGGATCATACCGCATACCGAACCGGCAAGCGGTGGAGTTAAATGAGATCAGAGTGATTGGTCAAACCATGTAAGCGCTCCTGGAACGTATTTGATGATGTTGATGGTTATGCTATTTAGAAAAGCCGTTTTCTTTAATTCTGCGCTGAATCGGGAGGCGCCTCCGGTTCGTCCAGCGACCGAAAGGAAAGGATTTTAGGAGACAAGGAGTTGACTAGGAAACTTGCCATTTCGCTGACTCTGTTTTTAATCTTCCTGAATGGGTGCATGTCCGTTCAAAGGCTTGATCCATTATTGGTAAGCAGATACGAGGGATTCATTTGGGACGGCAAGACCACGAAGCGGGAGGTTCATGATCGTTTAGGTTTGGCTCACTCTGAGTATGAGAAGGGGAGAATCCTCATTTACTATGTCTTTCTGAAAGAAGACGGACGCATGGACCTCCAGGGCGGCGGTACCTGCCACGCATGCGTGCTGGTATTCGATGAGAACAACGTGCTTGAACGGCACAGCCTGGTCAAGCATGGCTGTCAGTGAGGGGAGAATGAAGTTCGGAGCGGCTCTAATTCTTGGCGCTTTTCTGTTTTACGGGTGCCTTCCTTTGCCAACAATTCCACACGGATTAGGCGTTGTGTTAGATAAGGAAGCGTTCGAATCTCTTCGACCCGGCGAAGTCAGCCGAGCCGATGTCCTCCTAGCTCTGGGTGAACCCAGGCACAGGCTCGAAAAAGACCGTTTCCTAATGTATGAATGGACGGTGGCGTATGGTTATGTAATCGTCGGCGGACCTTGTCAGGCTTTGCCCATTCCGGTCACAGCACCTCACTACCTATGCCTCGAGTTCGGACTGGACTCAAGTCTCTTGCGGCGGGAGCACTTCAGAGGGTCGCTCTACGCGAATCCCAAAAAGGCCATTCGGAAATGTATATGCGCTGATCAACCAGAGGAGATCGAATGATCCTGTCAAAGCATCCAACTTCAGCCCGTTTCATCACGCTTTGTCTTTTTTGCGCGATTCTGTTCCAGACCGGCTGTATGGCGGCGTCTGCGATAAAAGGCAAACAGGGGTTGGATGTCAGTGGCATCAAAGCCGGTATGAGACAAGCTGAGGTTGAACGGATCCTCGGCCCCGCCACTCGTGAATGGGCTACATCTTCCGGTACTTGGTATCGCGTTTACGTTTACGACGGCGGAGCCCCACCAAGCCTTGGTGACGCCGCAGCACATATTTTTATGGACATCGCTACGGCTTGCATTTGGGAACTAGCCTGGGCGATCTCCCCAGACTTTATTCCTTCGGCGAGGATAAGCGAGAAAATCGCATTAGCCTACGATGGGCAAGATATCCTCGTTGGGGTCTTCGATCATTTCAGTGATTTCGACATGCTACCGCCTGACGGTCGCGCTCCATAAAACAGATTATTTCGAAGCGAAGGGGGTTGACGATAAAAACGATATCCGAATTGCTGTTATTATTTTGTTAGTACACACAGGGCTCGCTTTTGGCGCAGGGATACCCGGTGAGATCCTGGAAAAACCGTCCTAAAATACTGTAAAAAATTCCGATTGAACATCCAAGCACAGCAGTTTACGCGAATTTTGAATTGACAGATATCCCTGCGGCCTGCAAAAATAAAATGGCTCCTCACAAGAATCAATAGGTTAAGAAAGAGCAGGTAAAAAAGTGAAGAAGGGTTATATTGAAATGACCAGGCCGTGAGACCCGGAATCGAAGAAAAGATTTCATAACCCTTTCATGGTAACAGTTGCTATTGTCTATTATTCTTATTGGGCATACATTTCCAGAATAAACTGAAATTCCAATTCGTTACCTACTTTTTTCTATAATGTTTGCCCCCAAATTCTTACAAGGAACCTGTAAATAGCCATGTACATCTGCTCAGCATGATAATATGAATTATTTTGGAGATACATACCTATGAAATTAGAATTTCTTGAAGCCCGAGACCTGCCTGATGCATGGTTTCAATGTGTTTACAGTCTCTTGGAGAAAGGACGGGAATATGTTATTGAACGAGGCAGCTATAAAGGGCAGAAGCGCCTTGAATTCGATTATATTACCGTGCACATTAAATTCCCGGGTGTGCGACCTCTTCTCCCGGATATCCCCCCATCCCTGGGGATTCCCAATCCGGTTGCTGAGGGATATCTGGAGGAATATCTTCCCTATCTCATGACCTCGGCTAAACAGCCCGGGGAGGATTACACTTATGGCCAGTACCTTGAACCCCAGATTGCCGAAGTAATAAGAATGTACAGGGAGGACGGGTACGAAACCAACCAGGCTTACATGGCCGTAGGCGACCCTAATTCCATCTATCTCGGAGATCCCCCGTGCCTCCGGGGCATTGACACACGCATTAACGATGGAAAACTTCATTTCATAGTCTATTTTCGATCCTGGGATCTGTGGAACGGCTTCCCTGCCAACCTCGGTGGTATCCAGCTATTAAAAGAATACATGTCATCCAGTATCGGCGTAGAAGATGGGGAGATCATAGCCGCCAGCAAGGGGCTTCACCTTTATGATTACGTCTGGGAGCTGGCTAAATTAAGAACCATGTGCGAAAACCCGTCCGCACTGACAGCCGGCCAGCAACAAGATGAAGACTGACCTAAAAGGGCTGGATACCCGTGAAATAGAGGATTGGGCCTTGGGATTGGGGCTTAAAGCTTACCGGGGCCGCCAGATCCGGCACTGGCTTCTGGGAAAGCTTGCCGCGTCCTTCGATGAAATGACCGACCTGCCACAATCTCTCCGCGTCCTCCTTGACAAAGAGTCCAACATCAAGCACCTGGAAAACATCAAAACACTTGTATCGGAAGACGGTACACGCAAATACCTTTTCAAATTGTTCGATGATCATTTAATTGAATCGGTCCTCATCCTCGAAAGGGACCACCTCACCCTTTGCATTTCTTCACAGGCTGGCTGTGCAATGGACTGCCGTTTTTGCCTTACGGCAAGGCATGGGCTTATAAGGAACCTGACTCCCGCGGAAATCATTGAACAGGTTATTTACATTAAACGTTCCTTAGACACGCCGGATCACCTTACCAACATCGTTTTCATGGGCATGGGTGAACCACTTGCCAATTACGATGCGGTAATTAAAGCAATTGGAAATCTCGTAAGCGAAGACGGAATGAACTTCTCACACCGCAAGATCACAATCTCAACCTGCGGGCTGGTACCCCAGATAAAACAGATGGGTCGGGATGTCACGGTTAACCTGGCCGTTTCCCTGAACGCAGCGGACGATGAAACCCGAAGTTACCTTATGCCCGTCAACCACAGATATCCCTTGGATGAGCTTCTTTCGGCCTGCAAGGCTTTTCCACTTCCAAACAGACGCATGATTACCTTTGAATACATTCTTATTAAAGGCATCAACGACCGCGATGAGGATGCCTTAAAACTGGCAAGTCTATTATCGGGTATGAGAGCCAAAATAAACCTGATTCCTCTAAACCCCTTTTCCGGTTCAGACATGTCTCCTCCCCCCGTCAAAAGTATCCTCCATTTCCAGGAAATTCTTATTAAAAACAATTTCACGGCCATTATAAGGAAAAGCAAGGGAAGAGACATCTCAGCCGCATGTGGCCAGCTTAGTGGAACAGTCGAATATCTGCCCGGCCAAAGCTGTTCAGCATAATTTTCCTTGCCCTAATTTACTGATATATGTTATCTAATTTTACGCTTATAATCGGCGACCACCAGTAGAACTGGAGGCATGAGGAAGAACGCTGAAAATTCGAATATCGAAGCACTAAATTCGAAACAATACCAAATGACAGAAACTCAAATGACCAAAACACTCTTTTCATAGGCTTTATCCTTCATAAACTTCTATTAAGTTTTAAACATTTGGAAATTTGAATTTCGGATTTGTTTTGGATTTCGATATTCTGATTTTGAAATTGCTTTCTTTGTAAAAACTTCTGAAACGGTAGAACCGGTGGATTAATTAGGATTTAGTTTTGAAGGTCATATGCCATGATTGAACTGGATTTTTCCAAAGGAAACGGACTCCTGCCTGCTATTGCTCAGGACCACAAATCCGGCAGGGTGTTGATGCTGGCCTATGTCAATGAGGCAGCATGGGAAAAAACCCTTGAGACAGGTGAAGCCCATTACTGGAGCCGCTCACGCCAGGAACTCTGGCACAAAGGCGCTACCTCAGGGCATGTCCAAAAAGTCAAGGAGATCTATGTTGACTGTGATAATGACACCGTGGTTTTCAAGGTAGAACAGGTGGGCGGTGCTGCGTGTCACTTAGGTTATAAGTCCTGTTTTCATAAAAAAGTAGATAGTGAAGGCAATTTCACGATTGTGGGTGAAAAAATCTTTGATCCAGAAAAGGTGTATAAGAAATGAAAAAATTAAAATTCGGTATCCCCAAAGGGAGCCTGCAAGATGCGACCATTAATCTGTTTGAAAAATCGGGCTGGAAGATAAATGTCAACGGCCGTAGTTATTTCCCGGACATAAATGACGATACAATAGAATGCAATCTCTGCCGAGCCCAGGAGATGTCCCGGTACGTTGAAAGCGGAACCCTTGATGCAGGACTCACCGGCAAAGACTGGATAGAAGAAAACGAATCCGATGTATTGGTCGTAGATGACCTGATTTATTCCAAGACTACTCAAAATCCGGCCAGATGGGTGCTGGCTGTACCGGCGGACTCCAAGATAAAAAACCTCGGCGACCTTCAGGGCAAAAAAATAGCCACGGAACTTACCAATTTTACTAGGAAATTTTTCAAAGAAAGTAATATTGATGTTGAGGTAGAATTCTCTTGGGGCGCGACAGAGGCAAAGGCAGTTTCAGGATTAGCTGACGCCATTGTTGAGGTAACAGAGACAGGGAGCACTATCAGGGCACATGGCCTAAAAATTATTTCCGAACTTATGCGAACCAACACGCAGTTGATAGCAAACAGGGAATCGTACAAGGATCCGTGGAAAAAGGCCAAGATCGATCAGATTATTCTCCTGCTTAAAGGGGCGTTAAGGGCAGAAAACATGGTAGGGTTAAAGATGAATCTCCCAAAAGACAAAATTGAAGATGTAATAAACATCCTGCCGAGCCTGAACTTCCCTACAATCTCCGGACTATATAACCTTGAATGGATCTCTGTGGAGGTAATCGTCGAGGCTGGAATCGTCCGGGACTTAATCCCTAAGCTCATGAATGCGGGTGCCCAGGGTATCATAGAATATCCATTAAACAAGGTTATCTAAAATGAACAGAGTAACCAAAAGGGCTCTGGAAATCCCGCCATTTATCGTGATGGATGTCCTCGAAAAGGCCTACGAGCTCGAAAGGAAAGGGCATCATATTATCCACCTGGAGATCGGAGAGCCTGATTTTTCAACACCGGAATGTATCTGTGAAGCCGCTCGTGAATCCATTGCAAAAGGAGAAACCCATTATACTCACAGCCTCGGAATTATTGAACTCAGGGAAGCCATCTGCGAGCATTACAAAAAAAAATACGGAGTTAAGGTGGACCCTGAACAGGTACTCGTTACATCGGGCACGTCACCCGCGCTCTTAATGATCTTTTCGGCCCTTTTGGATACAGGAAATGAAATCATTATTTCCGACCCCCACTACCCGTGCTATCCTAACTTTGCAAATTTCCTTGGAGCTAAGCCAGTCTTTGTGAATGTTTATGAAGAAGAAGGCTTTCAATTGAGGCCCAAAGAAATAATGGAAAAGATAGGCCCGAGGACAAAGGCCATTCTCATAAATTCGCCATCGAACCCGACCGGGAACCTGCTTTCAAGCACACGAATAAAAAAAATTGCGGCCCTGGGACCTACAGTCATATCGGATGAAATATACCACGGACTGGTTTATGGAGAAAAGGAGCATACAATCCTCGAATTTACGGATAATGCCTTTGTTTTAAACGGGTTTTCCAAACTATATGCCATGACCGGATGGCGTCTGGGTTATCTCATAAGTCCCCCTGACTTTATCCGGCCCATGCAAAAAATGCAGCAGAACTTCTTTATATCGGCCGGCAGTATCTCGCAGTGGGCAGGTCTAGCTGCTCTTAAGAAGGCCCGGGACGACGTGGAGCACATGAAAATCATATACGATGAAAGGCGCACTTACATGATAAAGCGGGTCCGGAAGATGGGATTCGGCCTTCCTGTAGAACCGGCCGGTGCGTTCTATATGCTCGTCAATGCCAAGCACCTTTCCAAAAGTTCATACGAACTTGCATTTGAAATCCTTGAAAAGGCCAAAGTCGGGGTAACCCCCGGGATCGATTTCGGACAGAACGCTGAAGGCTATCTCAGACTATCTTATGCCAATTCCCTTGATAATATAAAAGAAGGACTCAGAAGGCTCGAGGAATATCTGGATAGAAGGTGAATTATTTTATGCCAATTATTCCGGATTCTGAATTCTAACCTCTGAACAGCAACCGTTACTAATATTATGGATGCCACTTTTCTTATAAGCGCCTTTCACGAAAACCAGTATCCACCTCCTGACATGCCGGAAATTGCCTTTGCCGGCAGGTCGAATGTGGGCAAATCGTCCCTCATAAATGTGCTTGTTAACCGAAAAGGCCTAGCCAGAACCAGCTCAAAGCCGGGAAGGACTCAGTCAATTAACTTCTTCAGCGTCGGCAAAACATTATACATGGTCGATTTGCCTGGGTATGGCTTCGCCCGCGTTCCTGTAAAGGTAAAAAAATCCTGGAAACATATGGTGGAGACCTATCTTCGTACTCGATCAAATCTCAAAGCAGTAGTGGTGATACTCGATATAAGGAGAGAGCCATCCTCGGGCGATCTGGAACTTTTAGGTTGGTTGAAATATTATGATATACAAACCATTCTGGTGCTTACAAAGACGGATAAGCTATCCAGGCAAAAGGCCAATATGAGGGCTAATAAGATAAGAAGCAAATTAGTTGATATTTTTCCCGTCTCCCCTACTCTTTTTTCCGCGAAAACAAAAGAGGGAAGGGAAGCAATATTGGCGATTGTAAAACAAGTTACCGGTTGCGAGTTAAAAGTTTAACTACGACGTTCGGGGCGACATCACGCCGTAGCATAACGATCGTTTGCGCATTCATCTACGGGCAAGCCCGTAGTCTTCTGTGAAGGCGTATAGAAACCGAGTTCTATTTGCTATGGGAAGTGAGTCCGTAAGCCTTTATCTTTTTGTGGAGATTACTCCGCTCAATGCCGATGGCTTCGGCTGTCTGTGAAATATTTCCGGCGAACTTCTTCAACTTGTTCTCAATAAAGGCCCTCTCGAACTTATTCCTTGCCTCTTTAAGAGTATCAACCACAAAAGCAGATTCAAAGCCCTCCCCTATATCTGTGGAACCGTTGAAAGGTGCCGGGATATTATTGGCCCGAATCACCTCGCCCGGAGTCATGATCATAAGCCGTTCCACCAGATTCTTGAGTTCCCTGACATTGCCGGGCCAGTCATATTTTTTCAAGCTGTTAATAGCTTCTTCCGAAATCTTCTTTAGTTCCATATTGGTATTTCGCAAAAATTCCTTTAAGAATTCTTCTACTAACTCGGGAATATCCTCCACATGCTCCCTTAATGGAGGCACCCTCATGGGAATGACATTCAATCTAAAGTAGAGATCTTCCCTGAAAGTACCGTTCTCTATTTCCGCCTCAAGGTCCTTATTGGTGGCTGCAATCACCCTAACATCCACTTTGATTGTCCGGATGCCGCCTACTCGCTCAAATTTCTGCTCCTGCAAGATTCTCAGGGTCTTGGATTGTGCCTTAAGGCTCATATCACCTATTTCATCCAAAAAAATAGTACCATCATTTGCCTTATCAAATTTACCCTTCCTCATAGTGGAAGCCCCTGTAAAGGCTCCCTTTTCATGCCCGAAGAGCTCACTTTCAATCAGATCCTCCGGAATAGCCGCACAATTAACCTCCACCATTGGCTTTTGGTTTCTTGGGCTTAGCCGATGAATGGTATGAGCTACTATCTCCTTTCCAGTACCGTTCTCTCCCGAAATGAGAACCCAGGCATTTGTGGGGGCTACAATCCTGATCTGCTCCTTAAGTTGGGTAATCGCTTTGCTATTACCGGTTAGATTATATTTGTCCTTTTCTTTCTCTTTAAAAAGACTTATCTCTTCCTCAAGCCTGTAGTAATCAAGCGCGTTATTGACAGATAAAAGGAGTTTCTCAAGAGAAAGTGGTTTTTCAATAAAATCATACGCGCCAATCTTCGTAGCCTTTACCGCCGTCTCAATATTGCCGTGCCCGGACATCACGACTACCTGTAAATGAGGATAGCCTTCTTTAATTTTCTGGAGCGTCTCGATTCCATCCATTCCGGGCATCCAAATATCCAAAAGGATTAGGTCCGGTATCACTTCCTGGATCTTCTCTAATGCCTCGACCCCGCTCTCTGCCGTGATTACTTCAAACCCTTCGTCCGAAAGAATACCTTCCAGGGACTCAAGTATGCTCTTTTCGTCATCTACAACCAAAACTGTTCCGGACATCTAACTCATGCCTCATCTAATGTTGCGTCCCAGAAATAACTTAAGTAATTTAGCCTGGTTTTGTGTCTCGAAAAAGTAAGTTTAAGATCCTAAATTCGAATTTCGTGCTTAGAATTTGTCATTTTAAAGTAAGAAAATGACTAACCAGCCTGTCTATTCTTCATCATTTCCAAGGCTATTTTGGCAGTCGCTTCCGACGCACCAAAATTTCCAAGAGTCTCCCTTATACCCCTTAGCTTCTTTATCATATTCTCCCTGATACCCTCATCCTCAAGAATACTCATTGCTTCAACAGCAAGCTTGTCGGGCACAACATCATCCTGAATAAGTTCCGGCGCCACCTTTTCTCCTGCCACCAGGTTTACCAGACCTATATAAGGTACCCTGACCACAATCCTGCCCAACCAGTAAGAAAAACGAGAGACCTTATAGGCGATTACCATGGGAACCCCCATCAAGGCCGTTTCAAGAGTAGCGGTACCGGAAGCCACGAGGGCTACATGGCAAATCCTAAGAGTTTCGAGTGTGTCTCCGGGGATGATCTCAATCTTCACTGCTGAATTTTCCGTAAACGATTGTATAAACCCGGCCTCAATGGTAGGTGCCAGGGATAAACGGCATCGAATTTTCGGATACCTTTTCCCCAGAATCTGTACCGATTCGACCATAACCGGAAGCATATTCCTGATCTCCTCCTTCCGGCTGCCAGGTAACAGTCCTACTACAGGATAATCTCGTTCCGATCCCAATTCAACTCCAACCTGCTGTTTATCTACCTCCCGTGACAGGGCATCCAAAAGAGGGTGGCCCACATAATCGACCGATATACCTCTTTTTCCGTAAAAGGTCTTCTCGAAAGGAAGAATAACGGCCATTCGATCAATACGGCGCGCTATCTTTCTAACCCTTCCCCTTCGCCACGCCCAAACCTGAGGACTGATATAGTACAATACTGGAACTTTAAAACGCTTTGCAGTTCTCGCAATATGTATATTGAAGTCAGGATAATCAATAAGAATAAGGAGGTCGGGACGTTCGCTTTTCAGGATACGCTTCAGTCTACCGGATGCTCTGGCAATCGTGCGTAACTTGCTTAAAACCTCTGTAATTCCGACAACTGCCATTTCGGAAGAGGAAAACAGGATTTTCACCCCGGCTTCCTCCATGTTTTTTCCCCCTACGCCCCAGAAGACTATACCAGGGGCCAATTTTTTCATGGCCTTTACGAGATTTGAGCCATGCAAATCGGCCGAGGCCTCACCGGCCACAATCACGACGAACTTGGAATCCCTGGAAAACGCATCGCGTGCACATTTCTCACCCAGCACCCGGCTTTTTTCTGGGTGCCGGGGCATGGGGTTGAGGAACGAACTGAGAAAACAAAAATTCCTTAACATTTGGAGGTCCCCTATCCCGCCTTAGTCCCGCCATAACGGGACAGGGAGCTTTAATTAATTGATGGACTGAAAATTATTACAGTCTCTCTCAATTTGGTCAATGATCCCAAGAGCATATTTAAGGGCCCTTCGTCCATCCTTCCCGGACACAACCGGTTCAGACCCATTAATAACTGCATCCACAAAAGAAGAAACTTCATCAGCAAGAGGGTCACTATCAGGGTATTTGGTTATATCTGTGGTAATACCAGGGAAACCACCCGAATCCTTGGTTTCATTGTCTAACCTGATAACGCTGATTTCCCTTTTTGAGCAATTTACTGAAAGATAGGCATTCGGCTGGAAGACACGGATCTTTCTGAGTGTTTTGTCGGAAACCCTGCTTGCCGTCAAATTTGCCACGGTTCCGTTTTCAAAGATCATTCTGACATTGGCTATGTCCGTTCTTCCGGTGATAACTGACATTCCTACTGAATGTACCTCTTTGACCTCTGACGGAACAATATGGAGGAAGATATCGAGATCATGGATCATTAGATCAAGGACTACATCTACATCAATACCTCTTGTGGTAAAACGGTTCATACGGTGAGACTCAATAAAAACGGGGCTGTTTAGGAGCGATTGCATCTTGACCACGGCCGGATTGAAACGCTCAACAAGCCCTACCTGGAGGACCAA
>CAZUHR010000010.1:0-22928 GCA_964620335.1 uncultured Desulfobacteraceae bacterium | reverse complement strand
TTGATCCGCAAGTCTCCGATACGCTACGCGCCCTACTTCCGATCGACCGCATGCTATTTACTACTTGCGCGCCCTTTTTGCCCCTATCCACAGGTGAGGCTTGAGGATAATGTTTATGTCATATTACTTTTACGGAAGTAACACAATATAAATCAAATTCGTATTTGGTCAGAGTTACGCTTACTTGCATTACTGAAATGTCACCGGATGTAAGTATACCATACCATTTGTTGACTATTTTACGACCCTGAAACCTGGACCCCCATTTGCCATATTCTTTATTTTTCCCGAATTCATGTATAGCTGTATAATCCTTGAATCGCGACAAATTCAACAATACTGATGATATCCTTCAGTTCTCGGTTTGCTGGAGAGGCGTGCAAAATCATGTTAACGTGTGATGTCAGTTCAGGTGTCGGATAATCTAAATGATATCAGAAGCGGGAGCCGAATTATAGGATAATGTGGTTTAATTGAACACAATCCGATTTCAGACAGCTTGCCAGAACCTCAGAATGTCCATCCCCTCAAAAACCTGCCTTATGTATGACATAGCCAAGTATTATCACATCTTACGATAACTAATGTTTTTGAGCTTTAAATGAGATGGAATTTAATTACCGCCATTTTATGGTTTAATACAAGACATTCTGTGGAACAGGGACAAGGATTCGTGTCTTTAAAAGATTGACTTTCACACCCTACTATCTTTAACTTTATAATTAGAATCACCGCCAAATGAGTTGATTGATGCTGAGGATTCGATTTTAGGCATCTTAAAGCAAAAAAGAGTTATCATTGCGACCCGTCAAAGAGGGGGCTCAATGCGTGCAAAGCTAAAACAGGTTGCTATCAAAACATGCAGGAGCAAGGCAGCCATCATAGCCGCTGTCTTGATAGTTCTGTATACAGTGACCGGATTTTTTTTGTTCCCTTATTTAATTGTACACTTTGTACCCGGGCTGCTCGGTCAACGCCTTAACAGTGAGGTATCCCTGCGGCAGGTAAAAATCAATCCGTTTACACTGACATTGGAGGCCAAGGAGTTTCAGATCAACGAACCTTCGGGCAGGAAGATGGCCGGATTCCAGCGGTTGACTATGAATTTTCAACTAAGCAGCCTATTCCGGTGGGCATTGACTTTTTCTGAAATGACCGTGGGTGCCCCAACGGTCAATGCCGTCATCGATTCCGATGGAAAGCTCAATCTGGCCCGGCTGGGAGGTCGTGGCCCCGCAACACCCGAAAACGAAACAAAACGGACGCTGCGGATACTGCTGCAGCATATCGAAATCAACCAGGGCACAATCAAGGTGACGGATACCCGCCAGCCCATACCGGCTACTGTTTCCTTCCACCCCCTGAATATTCAAGCATCCGATATTTCGACCCTGCCGGAACACGAAGGGCCCTATACCTTGAAAGCCACGAGCACGGATGGTGCGAGTTGGCGGTGGTCTGGACGGATTTCCCTGCAGCCCCTGCGGTCGGAAGGCCGCCTGGAAATTGAACAGATACCACTGACCACCCCCTGGAAATTTGTCCGCTCCCAATTGAACATCGGATCTCCCAAGGGCCGATTAAGCCTGAAAACCAGCTATGTTATCGATCATAGCCGGGATACAAAAATAGCCACATTGGGTGATCTCGGCGTGCAGGTTATGGATACCGGGCTTCAGATTGAAGGCGCGTCAGATGCCTTTCTGGACCTGCCGGAGATTAAACTGAAGATAGGAAGGCTGGATATGATCCAACACAGGGTCGATGACGTTCGCTTGGCCATCCGAGGCGGGGATTTGTATCTGATCAAAGATAAAGACGGGATTTTAAATCTGCAGAGGTTCGCCAGCGGAGAGAAGAAGGCCATGCCCCCATCTGCGGCCTCCTCCCCTGAAAGGGAAGCACCCTGGGCCATCAATATGTCAGAAGTCGGCCTGGAAGGTCTGGCCCTCCATTACACGGATCAAAGCGTGGCACCCGCTGTTTCCTTTTCCACCGATAAGGCCTATTTGACTTTAAAGGCGGCCGTTACCACGGCTTTGCCCAAGGCCCTGGGGCAAATTGAAGACTTCAATTTGACCCTTAAGCAAACTGGACTGGGATTTGCTGAGACGTCTCCACCGGCCATTCAGATCGGCAACCTGACAATGGCCGGCACCTTCAATCTGGGGAACCGTTCCGCTTCCATATCACGCCTGGAGCTGACCGACGGCCTGGTCGAAGTGATCCGGGACAACGACAACACGGTCAACCTTACCCGGCTGTTTGACACAAAAAATTCCGCCCAAGCCGTACCCGAAAAAGATACCCGGCCGGAAAACAGCGAACCATGGCATGTCGTTGTTGAAGGGATTTCGCTGTCGGACTTTAAAACCCGGTTTATTGATTTGGCCGTGAATCCGGACAATCCGCTGCTTGATCTTGAGAAGATCACTCTGACCGTATCCCGTTTTGACGGAAAATCGCCATCCCCGTTTGAGATGGGTCTCCAGGTAGCTCAAGGCGGCGAGTTGACGGCCTCGGGCAAATTTATCCCGTCCGGTAATACGGTGGAATCCACAATTACGATAAAAGATCTGGCCCTGGCTCCCTTACAGCCTTACCTCACCCGGATAGCCGATTTGACCCTGAACTCCGGTCTTTTTTCCAGCCGGGGTGCATTCCATAGCGCTGCTGAAGGAGAAATGACCTATCAGGGGCAGGCCGGAATTACCGGCCTGCAAGTCATCGAGAACAGCACCAGGGACACCCTGCTGGGATGGCAGCAGCTTCAAACCTCTGATATCCGTCTTAACCTGAACCCGAACAGGCTTGAGATCGATACCATGAAACTGACCGGGCTGGAGGGGAAGCTGCTCATCTCGGAGGATAAGTCGGTCAATGTGGTGAAGGCGTTTAAAACCAAAAACCGGCCTTCAACAGAGCACCGGGCAGAGGAACCCGTTCCGAAAGACTGGGAGACGTCCTTTCCTGTCAGGATCGGCAAGTTGAGCCTGGACAAAGGCCTATTGGATTTTGCCGATTTCAGTCTTCGGCCGCATTTTGCCACCAAGATTCATGAACTCAAGGGTGCGATAATCGGCATCTCGTTGTCACCAGGGGCCCGGACACAGGTCAAGTTGGAAGGCCGTGTGGATCAATACGGGAGCAGCAGGATAAAAGGGGAGATCAACGCCTTTGATCCTGAACAGTTTACCGATATAGCCATGGTATTCCGCAACCTGGAGATGACAAACCTGACCCCCTATTCGGGCAAGTTCGCCGGCCGAAAAATAGACTCCGGCAAGCTTTCTCTGGATCTGCAATACAAAATTGAAGACAGCCGACTGCTGGGCGATAACAAGATCGTTATAGATTCATTGAAACTGGGAGAAAAGGTAGAGAGTCGCGAGGCCGTCAGCCTGCCCCTGGATCTTGCCGTTGCCTTGCTTAAGGATTCCAACGGCATCATCGATATCGGTTTTCCGGTGAGCGGCGATCTCGATAATCCTGAATTCCAGTATGGTCCCCTGATCTGGAAGGCCCTGGTCAAGTTGCTGACCAAAATGATCACCTCCCCTTTCCGGGCGTTGGGGGCCTTGTCCGGCGGTGGTGAAGAGATGTTCAACGCCGTGAGTTTTGAGCCGGGGTCGAAGGAAGTTACGCCGCCCGAACAGGAGAAACTGTTCAAGTTGCTCGAAGCGCTCAAGCAGCGACCGCAGCTAAAACTTATTGTTACCGGACGCTATCATGAGCCTTCCGATGGAAAGGCCATCAGGCGGCTTCAGGTTCGCAGGGCCTTGGTGGAAAAATCCGGCGCGCCTCTCAAACCCGGCGAAGACCCCGGCCCGGTGGACTTCAGCAACCCTGATTCCCGGCAGAAATTAACGGAGCTTTTTATTGACCGATACGGTCGGGAGGCGTACAAAGAATTACGCTCGGAAATGACTCCTCCCGCCAAATCAGCCGATGCTAAAAAGGCACCTGAAGACCCGGGGAAGCTCTCTAAGTTCCTGTTTTCAGAGCTGGTTGAACGTGAGCCGGTGAATCCCGACCTGTTGAAACAACTTGCAGACGACAGGGCACAGGCGATCGTAAGACAACTGAGCGGTCCCGGTGGAATATCTGCTCAACGGATAATTATCCAGCGGTCTGAAAGCTCCGATACCGGAGATCCCGTAACATCCACACTTGGCTTGGATGCCATGGCTCCTGAATCCAAAGGATGAGGAGTGGCTTCTAAATTTTAAACAACACTCTATTTCACTCGTAAAAACAGGGATGTCGATATCAAAACGACTTGTGACGGTCAAATGGATACAGATGATTTCTATACCGTGATATCATCCATTCAGGTAAATGTATCACCCACCTCAAAAACCTGAGATGTCTGACTTCATTCTTGGCCCTGATTACAGCTGATACCTGCCATCTTGGGCAGATTTTTGTCACGATGAATTCATGAGAAATCCAGAATATTTCTGCATTTACCCCGCAATTTCATGGCGATTAAGGATTGGCAAGCTATCCAGTCCATTTTAAAAATAATAAATATAAACAGTATCATACACCACATTATATACGTCGACACGGAACTGCGGTGCAGGTTTTTTTGGGCGCGCCGCTGTCTTTTGCTGTAGTCATGATGAGGCTTCCCTTCGAGTTCGAGCACGAATGGAACAAATCTGGGCCTGACGATCTCCAAGTTCAATACGGAAAGCAGCGGGGCCAGTCTAAGGAGTAGAGCATTAGCTCATGGGGGGCGAAAAAAGTGAAGCTGGCGTGATGCCCCGCAGCTTGCTGCTGGGAGAGTTCATTCCATGAGCAGCAGGGACATGGGGCCCGTAAGGCTCTGGGTAAGGACGATGGGTGGTCCGGTTCTGGTCAAGGTCCCAGCCTGAAAACGAGTATCGAAATTCTGTGTCGTGCCGGCTGTACTAACATCAAAATCGTGGCCCACGCTAAAAAAGGTGCCGTTCAGGGTAGTTTTGTCTAACTCGGCGTGGAGGACCTCCGTATCTCGCCAGTCGTTGCCCGTATGCTTTTGGGTGCCGGTCAGGTTGAGGTAAAGGATATCCCCTATCAAGACGCCTCCGCCGGCCAGGATAAAAGGACCGTCATCCTGTACATTAACGTATCCCTGAAAGGAATAATATGTACCACCCATTCGAGTGATGGCCCCCGTCATTGAAGCGCTCTCGGATACTGGACCGTGTTCCCTCAATGTGATTGAGAGGGTCCAGGTGGACTGTTCTAGGTATTGGGGCGCGCCCCAGCATGGCGTGCCCAATGGCACCAACCATAAAGCCGCCATCACGATCAACGCAACTGTTCCCTTTTTCATGTTTTTCTCCTTTTTTTAAGAAAATTTTTGATGATTTCTTTTCGGGAATATTATAATGCCCCACATCGATTTTCAATGGGAAAAAGTTCCGATCTAGATGATAAGAGCTCACTTCCAGTAGGAAGACTGATAGATTTTTATGCTTTACATTTTAAAATTTATATTTAAAATTTATATTTAAAAATGATAGATCAGAGAGGTCACTGGAGGATGGGATGAAGATTCGAAGAAAAAGTGCTGCGATAACTCCAAGAAAACTGCTGGCGGCCGCAAGCGAGATTTTTGCGCAGAAAGGTTACCGGGATGCAACCATTGCGGAGATCTGTGAACGTGCGGGGGCGAATGTTGCAGCTGTAAATTACCACTTCGGTGATAAAGAGACTCTTTACAAAGAGGCATGGCGGCACTCTTTTTCTGAATCCGTGAAAGCCCATCCCCCGAATGGTGGTGTGACCGATAACGCACCACCTGAAGAACGTCTTCGAGGAGAGATTGTAGCCCTTTTGAATCGGATTGCTGACGAAGGTAATAGAGAATTCTTAATCGTACAAAAGGAACTTGTCAATCCAACAGGGCTTTTAAATGAGGTCATGCAAAAAAACCTCTGGCCTTTACAAGAGAAAATGGAATCGATAATTCGTGAACTCCTTGGTCCACTTGCCTCAGATATGCAGGTCCGATTCTGCGCGATAAGCATCGTAAGTCAGTGCATAAATCCAATAGTTGCAATAAAGGGAGGGAAAGAAAAACGAGAAGGGAAAGATGGCCCTCCAGGAGTCGATGATATCGAAGCATATTCTAACCACGTTGTGAAATTCTCTCTGTCCGGCATTCGGGCAATCTGTGAGGAGGCTGAAAAGAAGCGAAGGGCGTTCAAAAATCAATAAGGGAGTTGAAATGCGCAAGAACAGGAGCAACGAATGAATTTTCCGTACAAAACAACCTTTGTGGGACCTATGTCATGGCTTCGTGCGGCGTTCGTGTTGCTTAGCCTTGCTGGGTGCACAACAGTCGGGCCTGATTATGTTCCGCCCAGCATGCCAGTGTCCGGGGACTGGCACACCCAGCTCAAGGGTGGTCCGACCGCCGAAGAGGGGGACCCGCAAAAGCTGGCGGCCTGGTGGACCACGCTCAACGATCCGGAACTCTCCAGTCTGATGGAGCGTGCCGTGGCAGGCAACCCCGATCTTAAGAAGGCCCGGGCACGGATTCGCGAGGCGCGAGCCCGCCGCGGCTTAGCCAAGACCGAACTTTTTCCCACTCTTGATGGCGCGGGTTCCGCCACATGGAAACATAGCAGCAAAGATACGGGGACCGGAAAAACCAGTGACCTTTATGCGGCAAGCTTTGATGCAGGTTGGGAACTCGATATCTTTGGCGGTGTTCGTCGTTCCGTGGAGGCGGCCCAGGCAGATCTTCAGGCCAGCCAGGAGGATTTGCGCGATGTGCTCGTTTCGCTGCTCGCTGAATTGGCCCTAAATTACCTCGATGTACGTACCTTGCAGGTTCGATTCGCCGTGGCAGAAGCAAATCTACAGACCCAAAGCGAGACCTACCAGTTGACTGAATTGCGGTATGAGGCGGGTTTGAGCGATGAGCTAGCCGTGCAACAGGCCCGTTATAATGTCGCAAACACGCGTTCCCAGATACCAGCACTCCGTACAGGACTGGAAGAAGCTATGAATCGCATTGCTGTGCTCCTGGGAGAACACCCAGGGGAGGTTCATGATGAACTGGAAAAACGAGGGCCCATACCGGTCACTCCGGTGAAGGTAGCGGTTGGTGTGCCGGCCGATATACTTCGGCGCCGACCCGACGTGCGAAGAGCCGAACGCGAACTGGCTGCCCAGACTGCGAGGATTGGAGTGGCCACGGCCGACCTATACCCCAAGTTTAGGTTGAGCGGTTCCATTGGCCTGGAAACTCTTTCTATGCGTAACCTTTTCTCCGTCGGCACGCAGACCTTAAGCGGTGGTCCTGGAATCACCTGGGCGATTTTTGATGCTGGAGCTATCCGTCGAAACATAGAGGTACAGTCAGCCTTGCAGGAGCAGTACCTGATCGCCTATCAAACCGCTTTGCTCAGTGCCTTGGAGGAGGTGGAAAACGCACTTGTGGCCTATGCTGAGGAACAAGAGCGGAGGGAATCATTGAGAGAGGCAGCGCAAGCGGCCGAAAAGGCCGTAGAGTTGGCGCAGCAAAAGTACCAGGCTGGTCTGACGGATTTCAGTATTGTCTTAGATGCACAGCGTTCACTCCTGTCCTTCCAGCAAGAACTGGCGCAAAGCGAAGGGACCGTAACCTCCAACCTGGTGCGCCTGTACAAGGCCGTCGGTGGTGGATGGACATCTATGGCTCACACAGAGAAGAACATAGTTCATGACACGGGGGAAAGAAATGGAATCGAAGAGTAATCAGGAATCCGATGTTGCTAAAGTTTTGGAAATTGATCGATCTTCAGGCCGCAGAAAGGGCCTGAAGCGATGGCTCGTCGTGGCCATCGTCGTGGCCGCTGCGGTGACATCGATTGTAGTCTGGAACAGGATGGAACAGTCCGGTTCGGTGCAATACAAAACCCAACAAGTGGAGCGGGGGAACTTAATCGTAATCGTTACTGCCACGGGCACCTTGCAGCCGACAAATGAGGTTGAGGTGGGCAGCGAGTTGTCCGGTATCATTAAGACCGTTGAAGTAGACTACAACGACAGTGTGAAAGTTGGTCAGGTTCTGGCGAAACTGGATACATCGAAACTCGAAGCACAGATGGCCCAGGCAAAAGCCGCCTTGGAATCCGCAAAGGCGAAGGTCTTGCAGGCGCAGGCAACTGTCAAAGAAACCCGCGCCAAACTCGCCCAGCTTCAAAGAGTACGGGAATTGAGCCATAACAAGGTCCCCTCACAGTCTGAGCTCGATGCCGCAGAAGCGGCGTTCGAGCGAGCAAAGGCTGATGAGGCCAGCGCCAAGGCAGCGGTCTCCCAGGCCCAAGCCACTCTTGAAGCTAACAAGACGGATCTCTCCAAATCGATTATCCGGTCGCCCATTAACGGCATCGTGCTCACCCGAAGTGTAGAGCCCGGCCAAACCGTGGCAGCCTCATTTACAGCCCCGGTGCTCTTCGCTTTGGCCGAGGACTTGACCCAAATGGAACTCCACGTCGATGTAGACGAGGCCGATATAGGCAAAGTACACGAGGGCCAAGAAGCTACCTTCAGCGTTGCTGCCTACCCTAATAGAACTTTTGAGGCGCGCATCACTCAGGCCCGATACGGCTCGTCAACGACGTCAGGGGTCGTGACCTACGAAACCGTGCTGAAGGTCAATAACACAGACCTCTCTCTACGGCCCGGAATGACGGCAACAGCGGACATTACGGTCAAAAAAGTTGAGAACGCTGTCCTGATACCAAGTGTTGCGCTTCGTTTTACGCCGCCGGCACAGGAGCAGAAAAAGGAGAAAAAGTCTTCCGGCAGTCTGCTCGCTTCCCTGCTCCCACGGCGGCCACGTTCAGCGTTTAAAAAAGACGAGGACATTTCCGCTAACAAAAAGGAGCGGCGCGTCTGGATATTAAAGGATGGGAACCTCTCAGCCATCCCCGTCACGATCGGGTCGACAGACGGAAGGATGACTGAAGTTGTGGCCGGAGACATCAAGCCAGGGATGGCGTTGGTGGTCGATACCGTCAGTTTGGAGAAGTGAATATGAGTGTCTCTACTCAAACGCACAACCAACCCCTGATTGAGTTGCAAGGCGTGACAAAAGTTTACGGCGCCGGCCAGGCGGCCATGCATGCATTGCGCGGTATTGACCTTCGAATCGACGAGGGCGATTTCGTGGCGGTGATGGGACCCAGCGGTTCAGGCAAGTCCACCTGCGTGAACATCCTTGGGTGTCTGGATACCCCAACCGAAGGGGCTTATCAGTTCAAAGGCATCGAAGTGGGAAAATTGACACGCAACCAGCGCACGCGGCTGCGTCGATTCTACCTTGGTTTTGTCTTTCAGGGCTTCAATCTGTTAAACCGCACCTCGGCGCTGGAAAATGTTGAACTCCCCCTGATTTATCGTCGTTATTCAGCCCGCGTGAGGCGCGCGCGCGCCCTTGAGGCTCTGGCGAGCGTGGGTCTTCAGGAATGGAAATCACATACACCCGGCGAACTCTCGGGAGGCCAGCAACAGAGGGTCGCCATTGCACGTGCGATTGTGACGGATCCCGCCGTGCTTTTTGCGGACGAACCTACGGGGAACTTGGATATGGCTCGAAGCCATGAAATTATGGATCTGCTGACCATATTAAACCGCAATCAGGGGATTACCATTGTCATGGTCACCCACGAACCGGATATGGCCGCCTATGCGAAGCGCATCGTCCGGTTCCTGGATGGTCTCGTTGAATCCGATGAGCAAAACGGGAGGGCAGGGTAATGCTGTGGAATACTATTCTGCTGGCCTTGCGTGAAATCAAGCGAAACGTCATGCGCTCGGTCCTGACCATGCTGGGTATCGTCATCGGCGTGGGAGCGGTCATCACGATGGTCACCATCGGAGGAGGAGCCACTGCCCAGATTCAGGAGCAGATTGCAAGCATGGGAAGCAACCTGCTCATGATTACTCCTGGTAAAAGACTTGGCCCGGGTCAGTCTTCCGACTCCGTTCCGTTCAAGACGAGCGACGGGGAGGCTATTCTCAGACAGGTCAGTTCAATCGCTGCCGTGGCCCCGGTGTCTTCAAAGAGCATCCAAGCCGTATTCGGCAATCAAAACTGGTCGACCAAGGTAACGGGGAGTGATAATCAGTATTTCAGAGTTACGAACAGATCCATTAAGACAGGCCGGCAGTTCAGCGACAGCGAACTGCGTGCGGGTGCGGCCGTATGCATCGTGGGCGAAACCGTGTGTAAGAAGCTGTTCGGTGGGCAAGGATATTTGGGAGAAAAAATTCGTCTCGAAAAACTCTCGTGTCAGGTGATCGGCATGCTGGAATCCAAGGGGCAGAGCACAATGGGGACGGACCAGGATGACATAGTAGTCATTCCGTTGCGCACTTATCAGAGGCGCATTTCCGGCAATCAGGATGTCGCTCTTCTTCAGGTCTCGGTCCAGAAGGGTGCCTCGACCGAGAAGGCTCAGCGCGATATTAGTTTATTGATGAGGGAGAGGCGTCATCTATCACCCAGTGATGACGATAACTTCAGCGTCAGGGATATGAAGGAGATCTCAACAATGCTTACCGGGACCACACAGATGCTTACGGCACTTCTCAGCGCTGTCGCAGCCGTCAGCCTCCTCGTAGGTGGCATTGGCATTATGAACATCATGATGGTGTCAGTGACCGAGCGCACGCGTGAGATCGGTATCCGCCTCGCAATCGGCGCTCTCGAGCGTGAAGTGCTCATGCAATTCTTGGTTGAGGCGGTGGTATTGTCTTCCTTCGGCGGCTTAATCGGCATTGTACTATCTCTCACCGCATCCATCTGGCTTGCCGGTGTATTGCGTGTACCCTTCGTTTTCAATGCAGGGATCGTCATCGTCGCCTTCCTGTTCTCAGCGTTGGTGGGAGTGGTTTTTGGCTACTTCCCGGCACTGAAAGCAGCCCGATTGGACCCGATCGACGCGTTACGTCATGAGTAGATATTGGAAGAGGGGTTTTAATGTTACAGCTCAAAATATCACCCACCTCAAAAACCTTAACCATTTTTAGAGCAGGAAAGCGCCTCTTCAAATCTGCAATACGGGATAGGAATCTTTTAAGGTTAAATATCGACTTTCACACTATTTGATGAGTTCTTTGACCTTTTTCGCCTTTTTGTTGACTTCCACTGCCTTTTTTACACCTGGAACCTGCTCCAGGACCTTGTCAATTACCTTGGCCTCGAGCGTGGATGCGTTTTCGCTGCTTTGATTCTTATCGGAAGGTTTTTCAGGGCTTATTTCATGTTTGACTTTTCTAAATTCCCTTATGGCTCCCCCTAGGCCTTTACCTATATCCGGGAGTCTTTTGGCGCCGAACAAAAGCAGGATAATAACAGCGATAATGATCAATTCAGTTGGACCAAGACCGAACATGGCTCACTCCTCTAATATTTTTATCAATTGGCTAATATCTTAATTGGGCTGCAGCTCAATGCAAACCAAAACATGATTACTTTAGTAACTCCATGAAGCTGCGAGTGGGAAAAATATCATTTGATCCCAACTCGAATATCCTTATGCCTGATGACTCAAAGAGGGCTGCAGCAACTCCAATGCCGAATCCGGATTTTTTTTCGCAGTATGGAGTTTGAAGCCCGCAGGAAGGGCTCTTGTCTTTCATGACTGCTATGAATGACCCTGACAGTCTGGCCAGGTTCAATGCTACATGTGCCCCGTTTTTGAAGGCTTTTGTCACATCTTTTCCCTCGGTATTAATAACCCTTGCGCTCCCTGAGAGTATGTCGCGACCGTCACCCCCCTTAATATCGGAAGGAGATCTTGGAGTGGGAAGCCCTCCCATCTGTTCCGGACAGAAAGGTATGAAATGGATTGAGCCTAAAAAATTTATCAAGTCAGGACAGGATGAATGCTGACCGTCATATCTGCAGGGTATACCGAGGAGGCAGGCACTGACCATAATTGGAGCTATTTTATTCCGTAACTGGTTTTCAGTCTGCGAATTGTACGGCTCCTTCATCATCACCTCTTGATTCGATCGAGCCGATATGAAAGGCGGTTTCATTCATGGCGTTCAGCCTTGAGAGCACTTCGTTAATTTCTTCCTCGTTTACAACAATTATCAGGCCGAGCCCGTTATTGAAGGTCCGCATCATTTCCTGGTCCGAAATCCGTCCTGCCTTTTGAATGTACGAAAATACGGGAGGAACAGGCCAGCTCGATCTGTGAATGACCGTCTTGCAGGCCTTAGGTATAATACGTGGAAGATTGTCGACAAGTCCGCCACCGGTTATATGTGAGATACCGTATATGCGGAAGTCCCTGCTCAGATTGCCTATTGTTCCGGCATATATTCGAGTAGGCTCCAGAAGTTCTTCTCCAAGGGTCCGGCCAAAATCCTCAATATAGTCATTTAAGGTCATTTTCAATCCTTCGAAAAAGACCTTGCGTACAAGAGAATAACCGTTGCTATGCAGTCCGCTGGAAGCGATGCCGATAAGCTGATGGCCCACGGCAATTTCCGAACCATCAAGAAGTTTTTCGTTGTCAGCAATTCCAACAACAAAACCGGCAAGGTCGTATTCGCCTTTAGCATAGAATCCTGGCATTTCGGCTGTCTCACCCCCGAGCAGCGAGCATCCGGCTTCCTGGCATCCATTAGCTATGCCTTTCACAATCTCCTGTGCCTTATACACATCCAGTTTTCCCATGGATATGTAGTCAAGAAAAAAAAGCGGGTTGGCACCCGGGACCAGGATGTCGTTCACGCACATGGCAACCAGGTCTATGCCGACCGTATCATGTTTATCAAGCATGAACGCAATTTTGAGCTTTGTTCCCACACCATCGGTGGAACTTACAAGCACAGGATTTTTGATGTTTCCGATATTCAAGGAGAAGAGTCCCGCAAAACCTCCAATCTCGGTGATTACTCCGGGCTTGAAGGTCTTGCTCACGATAGGCTTTATTAGTTCTACAAGCCTATTTCCCTCATCAATATCTACCCCTGCTTCGGCGTATTTGCCTTTTTCCTTTTTTTTCACCATTTGCTTGCGCCCCATTCATTTTTTCATGGATGCCGGTAATATTTTATGAGCACCTGAAGGTGCTTGTTACATTAAGCCCTTAATGTCCTCACGGTTGCTCGGGTGTTTTTCGATTTTTATTATCTAATGGGGTAGTTGTCAAATGTTTTATCTTGTCAGCAAGACTATGATTTGTTAATGGGTTTAAATGATTACAGCGAATACCAGCACTCGCAAACGGACTCAGGAACTGAATCTTCCAATTACCTCTTTAAAAGGTATCGGTCCAAAGCGGGCCGAGCTTCTTGCGGCGAAAGGCATTACAACCGTCCTTGATTTAATATTTTTTACCCCAAATCGTTACGAAGATAGAAGCCGGGTTCTTCCAATCGGCAAAACCGTGGAGGGCCAGGCCGTATTGGTCCAAGGGAGGGTCTTATCGGGCAAGGAAGAAAGGTTTTTTCGCAGGGGAAAAGGTTTATTTAGGATCACGATCAAAGACCCAACAGCCCTTTTGGAGCTTATCTGGTTTAATTATAGGAAGGTACATCTTGATCGCTTTACAGGGCAGGGTTTGGAAGTTATGGCCTACGGACGTATCCGGATAAACCGGGGCAAGAGACAGATGATTCACCCTGATATTAAGGCGATCAACAGGGGCAATGTGAAAGAGATGCTTGGTTTTTATCCCATTTATCCGCAGGTTACAGGGATGTCACCACAGGTTGTAAGATCTGCCGTAAGTGAGGCCCTTGAAAAGCATCAAGACATACTAAAGGATGAAATTCCAATAGAGATATCCCGTCACATTGGCCTTCCAGAACTTAGGGAAGCTATAAAATGTGTTCACTTTCCACCCGAAGGAGCATCCATTGATGTCTTTAACCGACATGAAACACCATACCACAAGAGGCTCATATTCGATCGGTTTTTTCGCGTGATGCTTAACATAGCCTTCAGGAGAAGATTGAATAAGAATAGGCCGGGTATCGTGTTCTCGATTCCTAAAGGCCTGTTCTCCCGGCTCGAGGAATACTTTTCCTTTACACTGACCGGTGACCAGGTTAGGTCTATAAAGGAAATACTGAAGGACCTGGGACGTGGAAGGCCCATGAATCGCCTTCTCCAGGGAGACGTAGGATGCGGAAAGACTGTAGTTGCTGTGGTGGCTGCATACATCAGCATTGTCAATAAATGGCAGGTTGCATTAATGGTACCTACCCAGATTCTGGCAGGACAACACAAACAGTTTTTTTCAAGCCTTCCTAAGGATATGGGATTTCGCCCTGTTCTTTTGACCGGGGCACTTAATAGGCATGAACGTCTTGAAGCCTATGAAAAAATAGGGGAAGGGGAGTACAACCTGGTCATCGGTACGCAGGCCCTGATCCAGCAAGGGCTTTCATTTTCCAGGCTGGGGCTGGTTGTGATTGATGAGCAGCACCGCTTCGGGGTCAGGCAGCGAGCCTTATTGGACAGAAAGGGTATAGATCCCCATCTGCTTGTCATGACGGCCACACCAATTCCGAGGACCCTCGCCATGACGGTTTATGCCGATATGGACATCTCCGTTATAAAAGAATACCCGGAAGGGCACAGGCCGGTTACAACGTTCCTTATGGATGAAGGGCGGAAGATGGAAGTATATAGTACGGTGAGAGAGAGAATGTCAGCAGGTCAACAGGTACTTGTGATATGTCCCGTCATTGAAGGATCAGAGGATAGAGACCTGAAAAATGCCCTTGAAATGTACTCTGGGTTGAAAAAGCTCTTTACGCCACGCTTTTGCGTAGGACTTATACACGGCCAATTGCCCTCGCATGATAAAGAAGTGACCATGGAAGAGTTCCGCAAAGGGCAAATAGATCTTTTGGTGGGGACAACGGTTGTTGAGGTAGGCATTCATGCCCCGGGTGCCGCTGTCATAGTGATTGAAGATCCGGAGAGGTTTGGATTAGCGCAAATCCATCAATTGAGGGGTCGAGTGGGCCGGGGGGTTGAGAGAGGTCTCTGTTTACTTATGGTGAAAAATGAACTTCCCGAGGAAAGCCTTTCGAGACTGAAGGTGCTGGTCGAATGTCATGACGGTTTTGAAATCGCCCAGAAAGATCTTGAAATCCGCGGCCAGGGGGAGCTGATGGGCACCAAACAGGCTGGGTCAGGAGAACTGGAATTTTCAGAAATGTTCAGGGAGCCGGGGCTTCTGATAACCGCAAAAAATGAGGTAGAGCGGGTCCTGGACGCTGATCCGGAACTTTCAAATCCTGAAAATAGAATATTGAGGAATATTATTCAGGCTGAATCACCGGGCATGCTGTATTTTTAGGCTTGGGGTTTGATTTTTCCCGAGCAGTGATATATATGTTTTCAGAAAAAGGAGATTGAGACTATGCAAGAGTTCACGAGAATGAATCGTTTACCCCCTTATGTTTTTGCCAAGGTGGACCAAATCAAAATGGAAGCGAGACACAGGGGAGAGGATATTATTGATCTTGGGATGGGCAACCCTGATATTTCGACGCCCCAACATATTGTGGACAAGCTGATCGAAGCCGCACAGAAGGGACATAACCACCGGTACTCTGCATCCAAGGGTATTACCATGTTGAGGCACGCTATATGTGGTTGGTATAAACGACGTTATGAAGTTGAACTGGATCCTGATGAAGAGGCAATTGCCACTATCGGTGCCAAGGAAGGGCTTGCTCACTTGGTCCTTGCGACTATAAGCCCGGGGGACGTTGTTTTTGCGCCAAACCCCACATATCCCATCCATCCTTATTCCGTTATCATCGCCGGTGGAGATCTACGAAGCGTACCCATCGGCCCGGAAAGGGATTTTTTTGAGGATTTGCTGACGGCTACAAAGCAGACCTGGCCCAATCCGAAGATGCTGGTTATTTCGTATCCCCATAATCCAACCACGGCTGTGGTGGAGATAGAATTTTTCGAAAAGATTGTGGATTTTTGTACCGAACATGAGATTATGGTCATCCATGATTTCGCGTATGCAGATCTAGTATTCGACGGCTACAAACCTCCCAGTTTTCTCCAGGTTCCTGGGGCCAAAGATATTGGCGTGGAATTTTTCAGTCTTTCTAAGAGTTACTCTATGCCGGGGTGGAGGGTCGGATTCTGTGTGGGTAATCCGGTCATGGTGGCAGCACTCCGCAGGATTAAAAGCTATCTGGATTATGGGATGTTCCAGCCTATCCAGATTGCTGCTATCATTGCCCTCAATGGGCCGGACGATTGTGTGAAGCAAATTGTGAACACATATCGGGAGCGCCGTGACGTGCTGATTGGAGGACTGAACCGAATCGGCTGGAAAATTGAAAAGCCCAAAGGAACCATGTTTGTATGGGCAAAAATTCCTGAGCAATATAAAGACATGGGATCTGTAGAATTTTCGAAGATGCTGATTGAAAAGGCCAAGGTAGCTGTTTCCCCCGGCATCGGATTCGGGCAGTACGGGGACGACTATGTGCGTTTCGCCTTAGTTGAGAACCCACATCGCACGCGGCAGGCTATCAGGGGAATTAAGCAGGTATTATAGGCGTTGTTTGAAAAGGCATATTAAGCCAACCAGACTCTATTGAGAGGCAACCATGAAACAGATCAACATTGGGATCATAGGGTTCGGGACCGTTGGTGCCGGGACGTTTGAGGTGCTCACTGAAAACCGTGAGATCATTGCGGATAGGGCTGGAGCCGAGGTGATCGTCAAAAAGATCGCGGATCTGGATGTTGTTTCCGACAGGGGTGTTCCCGTAGCGCGTGAGCTTTTAACCGTAGATGCCGAAGATATAATAGATGATCCAGGCATTGATGTGGTTGTGGAACTTATTGGCGGCCTGGAAAAGGCGAGGGAATATATACTGAAGGCCATGGAGAGGGGGAAGCACGTGGTCACAGCCAATAAGGCGCTGCTTGCCGAATTCGGGGAGGAGATATACAAGACAGCAGAGAAAAACGGGGTGAGCCTGGGCTTTGAGGCAAGTGTAGGAGGTGGTATTCCGATAATTGGCGCCATGAAGCAAGGTCTTTCGGCCAATCGGATTCAAACCATGATGGGAATTTTGAATGGAACTTCCAACTACATCTTGACAAGAATGACACAGGAGGGGTTGCCTTATGACAGCGTAGTTAGAGAGGCGGTTAACTTAGGTTTTGCTGAGGATCCCCCTACCTTAGACGTGGACGGTACGGACTCAGTCCATAAATTGGCTATCCTTATTTCCCTTGCATTCGGGGTTCCGTTATCTTTTAAAGTTATTTACAAGGAAGGCATTGGTGCTTTGACCCCGGATGACATACGTTTTGCCGGGGAATTTGGTTACAAGGTTAAATTGTTGGCAATAGCCAGGGATCTGGGAGACAGGCTGGAGGCTAGAGTCCATCCCACCATGATTCCGAAAGGCCATATTCTGGCTAACGTCAATGAAGCATATAATGCCATTTACCTTGAGGGGGATTTTGTGGGTCCGAATCTATATTACGGATTAGGCGCAGGAAGAAGGCCCACTGGGAGTGCAGTAGTATCAGATATCGTGAGTTTGGTAAGACATATAAGGACTGGGTCAAAAGGCCCTATCCCCCCACTTGGATATGTCCGTTCTCCTGCGAGAAAGATTCTTATTAATCCCATACAGGAATTGACAAGCGCCTACTACTTCAGGTTTTCGGCCCTGGACAGTCCGGGTGTTCTTTCAAAGATAGCCGGCATATTAGGCGAAAATCAGATCAGTATCTCGTCCGTGATCCAGGAAGGCAGGGAGGTCGACGGACCAGTGCCCATTATCATGCTGACACATGAGGCACAGGAGAGCAATGTGCAAAAGGCGATATCTTTGATAGATGAACTTGAGGTCCTGACGGACAAGACGGTTCTGATCCGCGTTGAGTCTCGATAATCTGGTTTGTGGATTGAGGAAAATGAGCAATCCTAACGCAACAAAATATGTCCTTCTGGTTGGGGACGGGATGGCAGATTATCCTATTCGGGAACTGGGAGGCAAGACTCCCCTTGAAGTCGCTCAAACCCCTAATATGGACAAGATTGCCGCATGTCGAATCGGCTGTGTGAAAACCATTCCGGATTGCAAGGAACCTGGCAGTGATGTGGCAAATCTTTCTCTTTTGGGATACGACCCGGAGCTGTATCACACTGGACGGGCCCCTTTTGAGGCTGCAAGTATGGGCGTAAGTCTCAACCCTGATGATGTCGCCTTTCGAATGAATCTCGTCACACTGGATTGGAAATCGGATAATGAGATCCTGATGAAGAGCCACAGTTCAGGAGACATATCAACGGGAGAGGCAAGGCAGATCGTCGAGACCCTTGCGCAGAAATTTATTGAGCCGGGGGTAAAAATTTTTCCCGGCGTCGCCTACAGGCACCTTCTCGTGTGGGACAAAGGTCCTGAGAAGGCCGAAACCATACCGCCCCATGACGTCCTGGATCAGAATATGGCCTTGTACCTGAACCAGTCCGGGAAGAACCCGATTCCGGGCCTTATCCGATCTTCCTGGGAGATATTAAAAGACCATCCAGCTAATATTGGGAGAAAAAAGAAGGGTCTATACGAGGCTAACTCCATTTGGTTATGGGGACAAGGAAAGGCTCCAAGGCTTGTTTTATTCGAAAATAAATATGGGCTAAAAGGAGGGGTCATTTCGGCCGTGGATCTGTTGAGGGGGATAGGTGTTTATGCCGGTTTTATTCCGATTTATGTAAAAGGGGCTACGGGCTATCTTGATACCAATTATCTGGGAAAAGCCAAGGCGGCGCTTGAGGGACTAAAGGATCTGGACTTAATTTTCCTTCATGTGGAGGCGCCTGATGAGGCCAGCCACAATGGCAATTTCCTGGAAAAGATACAGGCTATTGAGAATTTTGACCAAAAGGTGGTTGGAATTGTCCTTGAAGGGTTAAAGAGTTTTAAAGACTATAAAGTAATGGTTGTTAGTGACCATTTCACACCTGTTGTGAAAAGGACACATACCAGCGAACCTGCCCCATTCGCCTTTGCCAGCAAAGGAGAACTTGCGTCATCGTCCGAGGGTCCCGGGTTCACAGAGAAAAACGCCCAAATATCCGGCAACATTTTTGAAAATGGACATGACTTGATGCCGGCATTTCTTGGTCAATCTTGATAACCTTGTGAAAAGTCCGTAAATCTTGATAACCGCACAAATTATAATATCTTGACAACACCCCTGTCTTTAAAATATTTTTCGTCTGTCCGTTTAACGGAAAAAAGACAGGAATTCTTTATTTTAAGGAGATGAAACGATGAAAATACTGTTTTTCGGCCCCAATGGTAGCGGCAAAGGTACTCAGGGTGCAAAAATCAAGGAAAAGATGGACATTCCCCACATCGAAACGGGAGTGATTTTCAGGGAAAATATTTCTGCGGGCACGGATCTCGGAAAGGAGGCCAGAGGTTACATAGACAGAGGGGAACTGGTGCCGGACAGCATCACAGTGCCGATGATTCTGGATCGCCTCAAGGAAGATGATTGCAAGAACGGCTGGCTACTGGATGGCTTTCCCCGGAATCTAACGCAGGCTCAGGAACTGGACAAGGCGCTTAAAGAGGCAGGAATCAAGCTTGATATTGTGATTGATATGGTCCTTGACAGACAGATTGCCAAAAACCGGATCATGGGACGGCGTTTGTGCGTAAATGACAACAACCATCCAAACAATATTTATATAGAAGCCATCAAACCGGCTGGCGACAAGTGCAGGGTCTGCGGAGGTGAACTGAAGGCACGATCGGATGACCAGGATGAGGAGGCCATTGATCAGCGTCATGAAATATACTACGACGCTGAGACCGGCACGATGGCAGCCATAAATTTCTATAAAGAGATTTCAGCAAAAGAGGGTCTCCCGAAAATAATTGAACTGGATGGAAGACCGGGGGTAGAGGAGGTTACTGCAGAATTGATGGCCAAACTAGGTGAATAAACAGATAAATAACTTGACTTTGTTTAAAAACTGTTTATCCTAAACGCTAATCAATAAAGGCCTGTCTTTATTAGCGGGCCGGTTTCGTTCTGAAGGAAAGATCCATTTGTCAAGAGTGGCAACCTGAAGTTTGGAACCATGAGAAATTCTTTGAAAGGAGGTTGTCATTATGGCTGATGGAATCGTGAAATGGTTTAGCGATCGAAAAGGCTATGGCTTCATTGAGCAAGAAGATGGTCCGGATGTATTTGTTCATCACTCAGGAATCAATTCTACGGGTTTCAAGTCTCTCAATGAGGGTGAACGGGTTACCTTTGACATAGAGCAAGGGAAAAAAGGCCCTGCCGCGGTGAATGTCACTACAATCTAACTAATTGCTTATAGCAACACAACAAGGGCGTTCCATAGGATATTGATGGAGCGCCCTTTTTTATTGGTTCCTCATTAGAATCAATACGGACTCTAAATTAGAGCCTTTAATACAATCTTCTGAATTTCTTTCTATTTGATTTCGAATTCTTTTTTATCTATAGTACCGGGTTTGGAAGGCGGATCGCATAGGTTTTGGGGTAATCTTCCAAAGGAGGAATAGAGAGAGGCAAGCATGATACGACTTACTGATGAAGAAAAAAGGATGTTGAACGGGGAATTTGCCCCCGGTATTCAAAAGGCCATTGAACTGTTGGTTAAATTGGGGGATTCATTTGACGCAGAAAAACTCGTCCCCATTTCATACGGTCATATCAGTTATGACCTTTGTCCTGAGGGCTTTTGGAACCTCATGACTGATGGGGTTCCACCGACCCCACACCGGGTGACGACCCATCCTTCCTCACAGCCCGAAATCTATAAAGCATGGGGGCTACCAGTGAAGGATCAATGGGTCGAAGAACATGAGAGAAAATTGAAAAGGTTCAAAGAGCTGGGATGGCTGCGGACCGAGACCTGTGCCGAATATCTTATCGGTATCATGCCGCGGAAAGGGGATATTGTCCCTATGGGGGGCAGCTGCATGCAGGTTGCCAACAACAGTCTGTTCGGAGCAAGGGTGGATAGGATGGGGGTTTTGGTCTCCTTGGCTGCGGCGGTCAGCGGACGCTGCCCTCTGATGGGCCTGCTCTTACAGGAGAATAGATATGCCAGGCACCTGGTGGAGCTGGACGATCTGGATGTGACCGATTGGACCCTTTCCCATTATCACTGTCTGGGTTACTACATTGGGGATCAGATCCCTGGATTCAAGCCTGTGGCTGTGAATGGACTGCCACACGATCTTTCATTTGATTTTACCCGTGCACTGGTGATTTCGATGCCGACATCAGGTGCTGTCACCCTGGCTCATGTGATTGGATCTACACCGGAGGCTCCAACCCTTGAGGCAGCTCTTGGAAACAGGAAGCCGGAACAGGTAGTGAGGGTGGGAAAGCAGGAGATGTCTGAGACCTGGGAAAGGCTTAATGTCTGGGATGACGATATTGTGGAGCACGTATCTTTTGGCTGTCCCCATGCCACAATTGATGAGATAGGTCGCATCTCAGCATTGCTGGAGGGCAAAACATTGAAGACATCCCTCCTGATAGGGGCTTCACCGTCCGTTGAGGCCCTGGCAAGGCATCAGGGATATGCCGGTATTATCGAAAAGGCAGGGGGGCATTTTCTACCCGTTTGCCCATCCATTGGCAACCCATTTACCCGAAGGGATATTGCCGGCCACAAGCAGGCAAAGAGTGCGGCTACGAGCTCTGCCCGAAATGCCCATTATTTGGCCACGGTCAGTGGCGTCAAGGTCTTTTTCGGAACGGAAGAAGAGTGCGTTAAAGCGGCTATAACAGGAAGATGGAAAGGAGAGATGCCGAAATGGAAATAAGGGCCCATATGGTAAGCGCCGGTAAGGCGGAAGGGCAGGCCCTGGTCTATAAGGGGCCATTTTCTTTCATGGGAGATCTGGATCCAAACACGGGAAAGATCCCTGTCCCAAGGCACCTGTTGGAAGGTGAAAACCTGGCGAATAAGGTTTTTGTTTTCACAACGGGTAAGGGATCAAGCGGGGGTGATTGTATTGCATGGATGGCAAAGGAAAATGGAAATGCGCCTTCCGCCATAATCTGCCTGGAGAGTGAACCGGTCTTGTCGGGAGCCGCTATCACTACCGGCATTCCGACCGTGGATCGACCGGATAAGGATATATTCGAAATGATTCATACGGGAGATTACGTAAAAGTCGATGCAACAGCGGGTATAATTGAAATCCTTGGCAAACAGGCCCATGATAAGGCCGAATAACATGCAGCGTGGCATTTACCCTTTACTTATAGAGTCAGAATGTGTCTTTTATTGTGATGGTCTTGCCCGCACCTACACTAATAAAGTCTTTTCCGTAGACCTTTTCAAACTGCTCCCTGGCGAGATCACCAGAGCAATGACAGGGAGCAACCTTCATGCAACCTGTTTTTTTTACCCCGTTGATTATTTTCCTTACCTGCGAAAGGTTCATCCAGCAGAGGTGAAATCCTCCCAATACCAGATAGACATTAGTTTTGATGATCTCTTTTGACCTTTCAATGATTTTTATAATCCCCGGGTGAGCACAACCGGTGATAACGATTAACCCCTTGGAAGTTTTTACTATGAGCGATTCCTCCTTTATAAAGGCCCCCAGTTCACCTGTAGAGTAAACATCTTTGCAGATCTTTATCGGATCGTGAATTTCCGCTAAACAGGCTTCCGCCTGCCTGACTGCATCCTTGATGCTTGGTGGAAAGGACCTCGGCATATAAACCGTGACGTTAGGGTTGATCTTCAGAAAGTGAGAAAGCCCTCCGATATGGTCATGGTGAATATGCGACAGAACCACCGAATTTATGCTATGGGGGTCGATTTTGAGCTTTTCCATATTATTTAAGAGCACCGAACCTTCACCGCCTACATCGAAAAGCAGCGTCTTTTCCGGCCCCTTTA
>CAZUHR010000009.1:0-23593 GCA_964620335.1 uncultured Desulfobacteraceae bacterium | reverse complement strand
CCCCCTGGTGCGTTTCCTGGAAGACCAGGGTTTGGAGGTATCTGAGGCCCGAAAAGTTCGGCCGTCTTTAGAGGATGTTTTCGTGCAGATCACCGGTATAGACGCAGACGCCATGCGCAAAGAGAAGGAAAAGAAAGGAGGCGGTGTATGAAACGATGGATCGCCTTCTGGAACATTTTACTCAAGGACATGAGGACCTATTACCTCAAACCGCCCAACGTCAGTTGGGGTCTGATTTTTCCACTGGCCTGGACAGGGATGTTCTTCATCAAATCGGGCGGAAGCATGGAAAGCGTTCAGTCTCTGCTTCCAGGCGTGGTGGCGGTCTCCATCCTTTTCGGGACTACCTCCATGCTGGCGGTGACGGTTACGTTCGAGAAAAAGGGGCGTTCCTTCGACCGGCTGCTGCTGGCGCCGATACCCCTGGAACTCCTGATGCTGGCAAAAACGGGCGGGGCGATCCTTTTCGGCGTGGCCAACGCCTTCGTCCCCATTATCCTTGCCGCGTTTTTGTCCGACCTTTCCAGAGCCGCCTGGAGCGCCGCTATCCCTGCCATTGTTCTCATCGCGGTGGCTTCTACATTTATGGGACTTTTCATCGCCGTTTCAGTGAGCGAGGTCTTTGAAGCCCAAACCTTTTCAAACTTCTTTCGTTTCCCCATGATCTTCCTCTGCGGTCTGTTCTTCCCGATCTCGCATTTACCGATTTTTCTCCGGCCCCTTTCCTACGTACTGCCGCTGACTTACGGCGCCGACATTCTCCATGGCGCTTTCAGCATTGGCAATACGATGCCTATGCTGATCGATTTCGCACTGCTGATTGTTTTCTGCATAGGACTCTTCCTCATCAGCCTTCGAAATATCCAGAGGCGTTGGATTTCATGAAGTTTGAGGACCCTGTATCTACCAGACCCGAAGGCCTCTACATTCTTTGTGGGCTGGGCGCTTCTCTATATTGGAGTGCGTCTCCTTTACGAGATGACCCAGCGTTCCCAAAGGGGGAAAAAGGAGATGAAGACCTTAGAGGAAAAATTAATGGGGAGAAACCGGGATGGTAAACTTGCTCATTATCGGAGGAAGCGACGCAGGCATCAGCGCTGCATTGAGGGCAAGAGAGATCGACTCCAAGATGGATATCACGGTCATAGTTGCGGATCGTTTTCCGAATTACAGTATCTGCGGTCTCCCTTTCTACCTGAGTGGTGAAGTGTCGGACTGGCACACCCTTGCCCATCGTACAACAAATGAAATCGCACGTCTTAAGGAAGAGGCAGAGAAAACTCCGCAAGAAAATAAGGGCACTTTCTCAATTCAAACTATCCTGGACCTTTTCAAGACTTCCATACCTCTCCTGCATATCTCCTTTGCATACTCTGTCCAAATACCGCCTCCCCAATACCTGAAGCAACTCGTCTGTGAAAGAAGAAGATAAAGCAAAGCCTCTTTATAATCAGAACTTTTTAAATCAGCGTTGCTTTTGTCAAAACGTCTGTAAAATTCAACGCTTAATCTATTAATCGGATCAAGGACATCCTCATACCCTCTAACCCAGCTCATATTATTGGTCCAAGATGCCTTATCCAGGTTAAACTCGGAATCTTTACTCTTTAACTTTTCAATAGCCCTGTCTGCAGCCCCATCGGAGAAACCGTCCATGCAATCCCATATCCTATTTTGCGATATGGGCTGGACAGGGATGAGGTCAGACTTGCTGACGCCAAGCCGCCTGATAAATTCAAGGTACTCGCTTCCGTTGAGCGGGACTGTGCCTTCTCTGTCCATTTCTTCATATGTACGCATGAAATCTCTGGGAAACTCGTTCATCATCACACCGCCGTTTTCACCGTCTCCTATCTGAAGAATATACGGGAAAACCGTCCTTTCGCAGTACTTCTCCCTCTTTCTCCCCTTTGCCTCATAGTAAGGCTGCATCTGCGCAACAAGTTTCGTGTCCGACCCCTGTTTCTTTATCAGGACAAGAATTTCCTCAGTCTGTCCAAGCGAGTTTTTAGCAACCAGTTTATGCGGGAAATCGTGATATCCTATCCCTGAGCCATCGATATTCTCGATAGTATGCTCCTGAACCATAAGCCACTCATAACCGCATTCCTTCAATGCCTTGACATATTCGTAGCATACGTCAGGATGTATAGGCAGATGCATCTCGGGGGCGGAAAACCCTTTAACCCGTTTCAAAGCCTCAAGCCCGAAAATCGAAGCAAAATGTTCCTGCCATGCCCCTATATGTAGTTTTATATCAGGGATCGGGGTCGATGACACAACGGAATGCGACCACATCGTTCCGAGCCACTCAACATTACGGTAATAATTCTCATCACATGTCACCAGCCTAAGGTTATCCAAAACCTTCTCCTCACCCATCTGCTTAAGTCCCCAGAGGAGATTGCCCGAATAATCAAGCATAACGCGGGGGCTCTTCCCCTTGCTGCATAATTCCCTTACAAAATCGGACATCCGGGAATAACACCATAAAAAAACCGGGGCATTATGGTTATCGCCGATTCCCTGATGTTCCATCATGTACTGAAGATTGCTGATCAAACCAGCACTTCTTAAATCATCGGATGAAGCGGGAATTGTAGGCTGATGCATATGCAGTGCTATCCCGAAGGAAGACCGAACCTTGTCAACCTCTATGTCGGAAATTGAGGCATAAATGTTTTCTCTCTTGCCACTTGTAATTTCTTTAACCTTATCCTCGTTTCCGCATATGGCAGGAAAATCCTTAACCATTTTTATCTTTCCTGATTTTGTCTGTAATTATAAAGGCTTCGTGACACCTATAAAAACAGTATTCATTAAGCCCTTGCTTGCTGCTTTAACCTATCAAGATCGGTAGAAAAAGAAAAGGCGAACTGATTAAATTCGCCTTTTCTTTAGCTCACACGAGACTTTTAGCCCAACTATCTTGATCCTTTAAAGCGCCTCCCTCCGTTTGTTTCGCCACCAAGCCAGTTCAGATGGTTCGTAAAACATGTCTGATGATTCCAATATGTAATTTAACATATTGAAATAATTGAATATTTTTTTCTGGCTCCCCATCACGGTCGATCATCAACGCTCTCATATTGTGCCTGTAATTCCAATAGCTTATGATGGGTTTTCAGGCAAGAAAACTATACTCAAAAAGGGAAAATTTGTCAAGAAAAAGCCAGAAAAACATATCATCCATAAGGCTATTTCTTGGCAGAAGATGCTGGATGACGGGGTGGCGAGGTCGTTAGGGGAGATTGCCAGGAATGAGGGTTTGACCAGGGCAAGGATTACGCAAATCATGAATCTTCTGAAGCTGCCGGCTGAGATGCGGGAGTTTCTTTTAAGGTTAGATGACCCCAAGGAGATTCGGAAATATTCTGAAAGGAGGTTGCGGAGTACCAAGCCATGAGTTTTCTTTCAGGAATGATCTGACTGCCAACCGCCAAAGAACAGACCTTACACCATTTACTTCTTGACCTATCAGGGCATGATTAAAACAGTCGTGGGGCAAAAACATCGAGAAGAATAAGATTGTTGATTCCTAGAAAAAGGAGGGATGGGTTAGGAATGGAAAATCACACCAAGGAGGCAATTCAGGGAGAATCAACCTTGGTGTCCCCTATGACCGAACTGGAGTAAAAAAGCCTTCAGAACGTATTCCTCACTTTTTTCATTAATTCTCTATTCCGTTCATCTTCCTGTAATGTTCCCTTCTTATAATGAAATCGTAAGCTGAAAAACAGTCTTACAGATTTCAAACAAGAAAGGAGGTGATGGAAATGAAAAAGACGATGACACTCATAGGCGGTGTTGTTCTGGCAACCCTTGTCGCCATTGGAGGAGCATTCGCCCAGAAGGTTAATCACACAGGAAGCATCCAGATTAAAAGCGATGACGAGGCAGTGTACGGCGACATGGCGAAGATCTCCCTTGATTCGGCTGTCAGTGAGGCCCTAAAGGCCGTTCCAGGAAAAGTGTTGAAAGTAGAACTGGAAAACGAGAACGGCTCTCTTGTTTACGGTGTTGAAATCGCAAAGGCCGACCACCAGGTAGCAGACGTCAAAGTGGATGCGGGAAATGGGAAGGTCCTAAAGATCGATGCCGACCAGAACAACCATGAAGGCCATGAAGGAGAAAATTCTGACAATGGCCACGAAGAAGTAAACGAAAATTAATAACAACCGGGGGCGGAAAATTTTCCGCCCCCACCTGAAAACGGAGGACACTCATGATCATAAATGTAGAAAATCTGATTAAGAAATATGATGGCTATACGGCACTGGATGGCCTGAATTTCGCAGTTGAGCATGGCGACATCTTCGGGTTCCTTGGCCCAAATGGAGCAGGCAAGACAACCACCATCCGTATCCTGACTGCCATCATCAAAGCCGATTCGGGCAATGTTCTCATCGACGGATATGATGTCTTTAGAGAGCCGATGGCGGTAAAAAATATCGTCAATGCCCTTCCGGAATCCAATGGCTATTACGAGTGGATGACGGCATTCGAATACCTTGAATTTTTCTCCCATCTTTATGAAAAGAAAACGTCGAAACAGGAGATCCATGATCTCTTAGAAACCGTGGGGCTTCACAGGAAGGAAGGCCATCTCATTCGCAGTTATTCCCGCGGCATGAAGCAGAGGCTCGGTATTGCCCGGGCGCTTATCAACCGGCCGAAGCTCCTTTTTCTTGATGAGCCTACTAACGGCCTCGACCCAAAAGGCAGGAGGGACATCCATGACCTGGTGATAGACCTCAACCGGAAAGGTGGCACAACCATCTTTCTATCCACTCACTTATTGGATGACGTGGAAAGGCTTTGCAACCGGATCGCCATAATCAATTACGGGACGATCGTCAAGATAGGGGAGCTTGACAGAATGAAAGGAAAAGGATCGATCGAGGAGATCTTCTTTCTTTCGACAAAGGAGGGGGCACTATGAAGACCGCGTTTATCATGCAAAAAGAGATAAGGGAAAGTATTCTGACTCCGAAGGGTTTTTCATGGTATGTACTTACCTCTGTTATTTTGAGTGTGCTGAGTTATCTGTTCCTTACTAACAGCGAATTGAGTCTTCTTGACCAAGGGCAGATGCTTTACATGATCATGAATTTTATCACCGCACTGGGGATTCTGGTAGGTCTCGTATTCGGGGCGGATGCCTTTGCTGGCGAGGTGGAAAGAGGTACTATGGAGGCGCTGTTCCTAAGCCCGGTAACCAAGGCCGAGATTGCCATAGGGAAACTTGGAGCCGCGCTTACAAATTGGGCAATTATCTTGGCCATTTCTCTGCCCTATCTATTTGTTGTGGGCAAGGGCGGGCAAAATCTCCTCATCGGCATTGCCTATGTCGCTATCCTTGGAACGTTTCTGGCCATTATCTTTTCGGCCTTTTCCATGGGGCTGTCCTCAAGGGTAAAATCGGTGAAAAACTCCTTGATGGTCACCTTCTTTATCTTCCTGCTGGCAGGGGCACCCATCTTTCTTTCAGCAGCCCAGAGAAGGACATGGTTCGGCAGGATCCTTGATTTTATAAATCCCTTTGCCTGTGCCATTAATACTTTTGACAGTGTCGTCATAGACAGCCAGGGTCTCGCATATCAGGCAGGGCGGGTTGCAATTATCTGCGGCTATTTGCTTCTATCACTTTGGTTTCTAAAAAGAAGCGTATCCAGACTGGAGATGTGAGGTGATGATATGAAAAAGTTAATTTTAGTTTTATCCTTGATTTTTCTGGCAATAATGGCGGATTATACGTCTGCCTTTGCGGCAAGCCGCATAACCGCCGCTATTGATCCACCATCAATCCAGGCAAATATGGGAGATAAGATAACCTATATAGGAACGATAACCAATCATTCTGACAGGGCAGTAAACAATGTCATCGCCTATATCTCCTTAGCAAATGTTACTCAGGGCAAGGAGTCGCCCATGGACCTTGAGGACTGGAGCGCCAATAAAGCAATCAAGGTGTATACCATTCCGCCCCATGGGACCTACAAGGGCCAATGGCCCATGCGCCTGATCGACTCGGGAAGTTATGTGGCTTACATAACGGTTGTGGACAAGAATGACAATATACCGATAAGCAGCCCGATGTCGCGTCTTAAGGTAAAAAGGGTTCTCAGGCTCAATCCCAATAATGTGCTGCCCGTGGCTATTGGAGAACCGGTCTTCATCGGAATGGTTTTTATGCTGATTGCTTTTAAAAGGAGGAAGCGGGTAAAATAAATCATGCGCATACTCATTGTTGAAGACGAAAAATCACTGGCGGACATCATCAAAAAGGGGCTGGAAGAGGAAGATTATGCAGTAGACGTGGCCTACAATGGGGAGGACGGGCTCTTCATGGCAGAGAATGAGCCTTCCGACCTCATCATTCTTGACATCATGCTCCCCATTGTAGACGGGATGACCATCCTCAAAAGGATTCGCAAGGCAGGCGTTAAGACACCTGTTCTCATGCTCACAGCGAAAGATACACTGACGGATAAGGTGTCAGGACTGGACAGCGGTGCTGATGACTACTTGACCAAACCATTTGAGTTTGAAGAGCTTTTGGCACGTATGCGCGCTTTGCTCAGGCGGAATTCTGAGGCTAAGACCTCCATGATTGAGATAGGAGACCTCGTGATTAATATGGCTACTCATGAAGTAAAAAGGAGAGGGAAGGATATTTCGCTTTCAGCAAAGGAATATGTTCTCCTGGAGTTTATGGCCATGAATAAAAATAAGGTGCTAAGCAGGACCGCGCTCACAGAACATCTCTATGATTATAATTTTGACCTCGACAGCAATGTCATTGATGTCTTTGTCCACCGTGTCAGAAGCAAGATTGACAGAGGGTTTGAGAAGAAGCTGATCCATACCTTAAGGGGATCAGGATACATGCTCAAGGACTGATATGGTTTCTTCGATCAAAGCAAGAGTAGCTTTATTTTACATCCTTGTTCTTTTTGTGATTCTATCCGTCTTGGGGATTTTTCTTTATTTCAGCCTCAGTAGGATCGTTTACGACTCCATAGATTCAAGCCTTCTCTCAAAGGCTAAAGCACTGGCAACGTTGGTTAAGGATAGTGGGGATGAGACAGAATTCAACTTTTCTGACGAGGTGATGTGGGAGTATAATTCATCAAGATCATTGAGCTTCTTTCAAATACGCCGTGTTGATGGAAAGATCCTGGAGAAGTCTGAATCCGTTGGGAACCTGGAACTTCCTTTTTCTCATTATGCGGATAAAACAGCCTTCCAGACGATCCACTTCAAAGGGAAAATTGTAAGAATGATTAATTTCCATGTTCCTGCAGATGAAGAACATTCAAAAAAAGAACATGGCCTCATTATCCAGTGCGCAGAGGGTATAGGTGATCAAATAGACCTCTTGAAGACTTACAGGATAGTCCTTTCACTTTCCGTCTTTGTTATCATGATCGTTTCCTCCTTCGGTGGTTTTTTAATCGCAAGGAAGGCGCTTACACCGGTGAAAGAAATCTCACAAACCATAGACAAGATTTCGGAAACAAACCTCTCAGAAAGGATAAGTTCAAACAGTATCCCGGAGGAATTAAAAGTTCTGGCCTCTTCCTTTAACCGCACCTTTGACCGGCTCGAAAGATCATTCAATCGTCAGAGACAATTTGTCTCCGACGCGTCCCATGAACTGAGAACGCCTTTGTCCGTCATTTTGAGTCAGAGCGAGATCATATTGAGAAGAGAAAGGTCTGCCGAGGAATACAAAGACGGCCTAACAGCCATCTTGGAAGCTTCAAGGTTGATGTCGCACATAGTCCGGAAGCTCCTTACCCTTGCCCGCCTGGGAGGGGATAAGGTTGAACTTAAGATGGAAAATAGGGACCTGGTGGCGATCATTAATGAGGCAGTGGGACTTCTGAAACCTTTAGCCACACCGAAGGGTATTACTATAAATTTATCAGCAGATGAACAGCATGTAATTTCTGGAGACCGGGCAGCCTTGTTGGAACTTTTTACAAATATCATCGACAATGCCATAAAATATAACCTTCCCCAGGGGGAGATAGACATCTCAATCAAAAAAGAACAAGGTTTTGTCGTAATAGAAGTAAAGGACACGGGGATCGGCATACATGAAAAGGATTTAGATAACGTTTTTGACCGTTTTTACCGGGCTGATAAATCCCGTTCAAAAGAGATTGGGGGTATCGGATTAGGTCTGAGCATATGTGATGAAATTGTGAAACTACATGGAGGAAAAATAAACATAAAAAGCAAACTGCACGAAGGTACTATTGTAACCGTTTATCTGAGAGGAGCGAAAAACTAGGGTTTATTCCCCCGGTACCCTTATCACATAACTACCCGGAGTTTAACAAAAATTGAGAGAAAACTAAAGGGCTGGGAGATGATTAGATTAAGAAAACTCTACAAAAGCCTTCGAGATAGGCATTGTTCTTAAAGCCTTAAATGCCTTATTCGAGATAGCTGGAGGGATATTACTTTTTGGGTCATGCTAAAAGCTATAGATGAATGGATAGCGGCTATTAGTCAACCATTTAAGAAATTGGCTATAATTTCGCCTTCCATACAAGACAAAAGCATTCCCGATCAGTCTGCTTTTGATTTTCCAAGTATAACCACCCGCCAATAGAGATTTAATACCTTTTCTGCAATTTTTTCCTCAGAATAGTCCTCGGCAAAGACCCGGCTGTTTTGGGACAACACAGACAACTGGCGGCGGTTCGTCAATAGGGTCGCCACCGCTTTCGACCAACTCTCGGTGCTTTCAGCAACCATTAAACCATTGTAACCATCTTTGACCACATCGTAGACTCCGCTGGCCCTCACTGCCACTACGGGACAACCGCCGGCCATCGCCTCGATCAGAACCATCCCCTGAGTTTCCGAAGTTGAGGCGAACACAAAAAGATCTGCAGTCAGGTAGCACCGGGCCAGGTCGCGGGGGGACATATTCCCTGTAAAAACAATCTCATCATTGAGGCCAAGTGTGGCAGTCTTATCTTCGAGCCGTGCTTTTTCAGGGCCGTCTCCCACCAACAGGCATTTGAACGGGGTGGGAAACAGTCTCTTTACCTTCGCTAATCCGTCGATTAAGAAGTCGAGATTTTTTTCTCTGGCCATTCGAGAGACGCTGATCAAAAGGGGTTCCTTTTCAGACGTGTATCTATTTCGTAGCTCATGAACTTCTTGCGGCGTCCAGCACTTGTAATCCTCCATGCCGATGCCGGTGGGAATCTTCTCGATCAGAGCGCTGACACCAAGGTTCCGCAAATACTCTTCCGTAGAAGGCGTGGGCGTTATAATGGCGTCGCAGCGGTTGGCGAAGCGTTTGATCAGCACATGAGCCGCGAGGTTTTTCAAGGCCGTTCCCGGAAACGGGAGATAGTGCGTGTATCGCTCCAGGCGGGTGTGGTAGGTAAAGACCACCGGCAGACCGCGTTTTTTGGCAAGGCGCATTCCTTTCTTGCCGAGCCAGAATGGATGGTGCACATGCACCAGGTCGCATTTAAAGGCCTTGAACTCCGCCCTGATCTTTCGAGAAAAAACATTGGCAACAGGAAATCCGGCCAAGCGCGTATTGAAAAGTCCTGCGCAGCGGACCACGCTGTCGTCTTCAGGGTCAATCCATGGTTCCGGATATGCCGGTGCGAAAACCTTAACGGTCTCTCCGAGCCGGAGCAGTCCCCTGCAAAGCCGGTCTATGGAGAGTGGCACCCCACCGATAAACGGAAGGTAGTTGTTCGTGAACATGGCCACTCGAAGCGGCTTTCGGGAAAACGTCTTTTCATCGACGCTGAAATCCCGATACAGGTGTTCTTGGCGCAAGATCAGTGAATAGAGCTTCAACGCCACAAGGCTGATTATGCTCAGAACCAGCAGCGCGTTGAAAAGGCTCATATAGAAAAAGGAATGCAGATACAGTTTAAAGGTCTCCAGCTTTTCAAGGACCGTACCCAGGTGGTCCGCGGCGGCCACATTTTCAAAAGCTACCTGTTCAGCCCCCACGGCGGCATTCACAAACTGGTAGGGCTCCTGCCGATCGAGGAGCAATCCGCCGCCTCCGCCCGATACGATATACCGGACACCTTGTTCCACGCGTTCATGGTAGGTGGGATAACCGGCCGAAAAAACCGCTGTTACCCGATAGCGAGAAAACAACTGCTGTAAGTCTCGGCTCGGTTTTTCTCCCAGCAAATAGTGGGCGTCGTCCGGATCAAAACCCGGTAAAGGAAATATTGAAAAATTCAAAAACACAAACCGGTACGGGTATTGTCCCGCTACCGCCAATTCCTGCCTAAGCCAGCGCAGTTGCCATTTCCACGAGGTTTCACCTGTTGAGTCAAGAAAAATAAAGTAATCGTTTTCAAGATGGAAAGAAAAGAAATAAGGCCCGAAATGACGGTAGAATTTTCCCGCCCCGAAATCTTCGACCTCGTTGTGCCCGACGGCCATCACGTAGGGAATGTCCAGTTTCTTGAGTCCACGATACAGCAAACGGTATTTTCCTTCAGCACCGTCGTAAACCGCATTTCCAAGCGACACCATGAAATCCGCGCCGCTGTCGTGTATCAGAGGGGTGATGCGCCTTTCGAAAATCCGCATGGAATTCCGGATATTGCCGACAACAGCGAATCTGTATCTGGTCTTGCCGTGGAGCCTGGTCTCGATCTTATCGATATTCTCGGCGTTGAGGGCCTGATAATCCCCCTCATAGACAAACAAATAGACCCTGTAGCCGACAAGACCTGCCATCAACATCAAAGTGAAAATCAGACAGAGCGTCAGCCTTTTCTTGCGATTCATGGTCGGTCTGCCTTTCTGCGTTTGAACAATTCCCTGTACATAACCACAATGCCGATGACCACGCCGACATAAATGGTCAAAAACCGCCAGGAAAGGGTCAGCATGGTGATGTCCTGCTTTTGCACCAGTTGGGCGAACAGTAGACCGTAACCGCCTTCGGCGACACCCGCCGCCCCAGGCGTGGGAGCAAAATACATGAAAAAGGTCACCACCACCTGGAAGGCCAGAACGGTCAGCACCGGTACTTGATACCCCAGCGCTCTGATCAGGACGACGGAAAAGGAGAAAAGCAGCAACAAAAAAAGAGCCGTAAAAACAATTGACAGCACGACCCAGACCGGGTTGCCCCGGAAGTATCGTTTGAATCCGTCTGAAAACAGATCCAGTTCACTCGAGAGCTTTAAAAAAAAGGATCTAAACCGTGACCGCGATATAATTTTTAGGGTATTGAGCAGATGCAACCCCCGAAACAACCAGCGTTTGATTATCCTGATACGGAACAGAATAATCCAGAAAGCCGCCAGATAAGCACATGAAACCATAGTGATGCCGTAGAGAAGGTTCCTATGAAAAAAGACGCGAAACTGATTCGGTTCAGTCCAAATAATGACCGGTGTGAGCGTGAACAGTATCAGGGCCGCCAGAATGGTCCTGATCGACGTGGCCGCTGTCGCCTCTCCGATGGGCAAACCTTTCTGTTTCATAAAATAGACCTGAACCACGCCACCACCGGTCGCCAGCGGTGTAACATTGGATACGAAAATATTGACGAATACGAGTCTGACGATATAGGCAAAGGCGACGCGGGACCCCATCGCCCGGATGACACTATACAGCCGCAGACCGTCGGCCAAGAAATACATGACCAACAGACCTGCCAGGCAACCGATGACGTTGGTCGAAAGTAGATTGGAAGGTATTCGTAACTGTCCGCCGGAAAAGTAGTGGTGCACAAAGTACACAGTGGTGAAAGAGAGCGTAAAAAACAGGGCGGCCAGCCCGAAATAGCTCATGACCCGGCGGGAGACATGCAAGGGAATATGTTGTAATCCCTTTATCATCATACGCGCTTCGTTTTATATGATTTATCTTCCACAATTGCTTCGGTGCAGAACATGATCACCATACCGCGGATGAGCAGACCGACCATGTTCCGATAGATTCGACCAGATTTTTTCTGCCGCATGGCACAGTTCTGTGTTAAGAGCTTTATAAATTTTTAAGTGAAATTATATAAGCCTTACCGTCGGTAAAAAACTGATCTCCTATGAAATTTTTGCCCATCATAGATTTTACAAGCTGTACCTTCAAATGGCTTTCTATTTTTCCTGCACGATTAAGATCCTGATACAACGATTCCCGTTCAGCATCTATATCAGGATTGATTTTAGGAATAATACCCCATTTAAAACCATGATTGGCATTCACCATGCCGACATAGATTTTATCCCCATTTTTTAATAAAAAGTTTGTACGCCATATTTTGACATGCCGGGCATTACGGAGCCAATTTGGCCCGGGCACCTTTGCAAAACTGATATCCTGTATTTGGGCATTCCAGAAAGAAGGTGAAATCGGTGCGGATGGATATGATGTTTTTAATATTAAGGCTTTAATTGCTTTGATAAATGACGATATGTCCGCTTTGTCGGTTGAAATCCACCCTGCCTGCTTAAATGCTGTGACCAGCTGACTGTCAGTCTTGGCAACAAAAATAGAGTTGATCGGCTCTTGTCGATCTCCAGTCAGTGTCTCGGTATACTTCATCTGTTCATTTGTGAAAATATCCGTACTTTGCGCAACAACGACTGCGCTCTTTGATGGAGTTGATGCCCGTGGCGGATGGTAATTTATTGAAAATCCGGCATAGAACACGATGGCAATCAACACCAGAACTAAAGAGATCGGACGCGCTCCCGCAACAGGGGACATGGACGGGCCGCCTCCATGTTTATGTCTGAGCCATTCGGAAAAAGAGACCGCGATAATCAGCCACATTGCGCCGACAAGATAGCCGCTCCACACATCGCTTAGAAAATGTTCCCCTAAGTATACTCGACTGAAGCCAATCGCTATAATGAGTAGAATTGTAGCGAAAAATATATTGACCTTTCGCTTCCAGCTCTGGACAATGCGTATGAGGAGGTATCCTAAAAACCCGTAGAAACCGACCGCTATGGTTGCGTGCCCGCTTGGAAAAGAAAAAGAGTGTTCGGCGTATACGGCCATCTCGGGACGCGCGCGGTGAAAAGCCAGTTTTCCTAAATAGGTAAATGTCTGTCCGCCGGCAACAGCGATAAAAAGCGTCAAAATGTAATACTTTTTGTGCCATAACCAAAGCAGTCCAACGGCGATGGCCATGAAGCCCAAAACAATCTGGCTTTTACCCAGAAAGGTGATCCAGGTAAAAACATGGGTGAGGCCGTCGGTGCGCAGGGCAAAGAAAAGATTTGCGATGCGCAGGTCTGCGGCCACAATGGGATCAGACGTTACCAGGTCTTCCGCGATCCCGGCAAACAAAGCCAGAATATAGACAAATGCCAGCGTTAATATGGATAGGGGAAATCCTGAAAATAGGTTCGTGTCAAACCTTGCCCTTAAAAACGAAATGCTGCGCGGATGTTTTTGCATCCATAGAAGCGCGTGTTCATTTTTGACCACGGCCTCTTTGATCGATCGGCAGAGGGAAGCGCCAACGGTTAAAAATTGTTTCCCTTGCCGGATTACCAGCCATTTGAGAAAGTAGAGAACGCCGCTAAATACGAGCAAAAGCGCAAGAAACAGACCCGCACGCGACAGCCAAAATTCAGCGAGGCTAAGGGATCGCGCAAAAATGTAACCGGCCAGAACCCATTCAAATCCCCACCCGATCGCCCCGAGAACATTCCAGAACATGAATGTTTTGCGGTTCATCTTTACGGCACCCGCAATGAATGGAACAACCTCTTTGACACTGGGTATAAAACGGCCGAGAAAAATGCTCTTGGCGCCATGCGCGTCCATGAAATATTTAGCTTTTTCAATGTGACTGGGCTTCAGTAACCAGAAACCGCCTTTCAACCACCTGTTGCCATATTTTTTCCCGAGATAGTAGTTTAGATTATCTCCGATAATTGCGCCGAAAACCGCAAACCATATAAGATCACCGACATCGAGATGGCCACGCGCTGAAAGCGCTCCAAGGAAAAGAATGATTGTAGATCCGGGTAAAATGAGACCGATGCCGATGGTTGTCTCGAGGAAGGCAACAAAAAAGGCAATCCAATAGCCCCCAACACGCAGGTGCTCGATTGCTGGCAGTATGTTATGGATAAGGTCCATAACCATGAGCTCTTTTCATTGGTTGGCCCGGGGCGCCCTGGGATAGGCAAGCAGTCCGAGCAACGCAAGCAGAGTGAAGGCCGCCCCTGTAAAAAACGTGACTGACGCGCCGTAAGCGGACCAAAGCAAACCCGCAATAAGACTCGCTAGCAAGAGCGCGCCGCCACTAACAAGGTTGAAGATGCCAAAAGCGCAGCCACGAAGCTCTGCAGGGCAAGTGTCAGCCACAAGCTTAGCAAACAGTCCTTGCGTAAGCCCCATATGCAGTCCCCAGAGTGCTGCGCCGATCAACACCAACAAAGGTGATGCGGCTGCGGCCAGTACCAAATCGGCTGCAACCAACATGGCAAGCCCTGCAATAAGCAGCGCCCTTTGACTGAACCGGTCGGCGGCGACCCCTGCCGGGTATGCAGTCACTGAATAAAAGACATTCATGACGATCAGCACCATCGGCACGTAGCCAAGCGTCAGTCCGACATCTTGGGCACGCAGCACCAGGAACGCTTCACTGAAACGGGCCAGGGTGAATACCCCACCGAGTAAAACGATGAGCCAATAACGTAACGGTAGCCGCTTGGCGCCGGTAAAGGTCACAGGACTTCGCATGCCGGCGTCAATCCCTGATCGCTTGGGATCGTGAACACCAAAGACAAGCAGGGCAACGGAAATGAACGCGGGGAGGACCGCAACCCATAGCACTGCCCTGATGTTGCTCGCGAGCCATAACATCAAGGCCAATGCAGCCAGTGGACCAATGAAGGCGCCGACCGTATCTAACGACTGACGAAGCCCATACGCCGCTCCACGCAGTTCGCAAGGTGCGATGTCCGCCACGAGCGCATCGCGCGGAGCCCCGCGAATGCCCTTGCCGATCCGGTCGATGAACCGTGCGGCAAACACCCAACCAATGGTGCTCGCCAGGGGGAAAATCGGCTTTGTAAGCGCCGCAAGTCCGTATCCAAATCCGGCAAGCATCTTGCGCCTGCCGAGGCAGTCGCTGATTACGCCCGAAAACACTTTCGTTATTGCAGCCGCGGCTTCGGCAACACCCTCGACAAGACCAATTGTAGTCATAGAAGCCCCCAGGACAGTGGCCATGAATACCGGCAGTAGGCTGTGAATGAGCTCAGAGGAGATGTCCATGAACATCGAGACAAGACCCAACGCCCAGATGCCAGAGGGCAAAGTTCGCAGTACACCCAGCACAGTTAGAGAAGGTTGTCTGTTATCCGCAGGCGGAGTCTTCATGTGAGAAACAATCCCCGGGGGCCTCGTCAGTAGCTGGAATTTTTTTCCAACCTGTCGGATATAAGTACAAGCTTCAAATTGATATCGCAAGGATTTTTAAAGGATTATATGGCAGCGGCCGTTACACGGGGTCAGAAATACCCGTTTTTTAGATCAAGCGTATAAATTTGCAGTTTAGACAATGGCGAATACATCCTTTTTGAGTCTTTCTTTTTGATGTGTTTCGTGCCTCAACCTATCATCTCGGGAAAATGTATATTTGATTTAACAATACAAATTTTTCAATTCAACAATATCCAGCCCGATACACCTGCCAACTTTTCTTCCTCACTCATCTTGCATCATTGAATCTCAATATTATACGGTACCAACATAGGTTTGGGGGAATCGACTGATTAATTGGAAATTTATTCAGAGAGGTGATCAAATGTCGACAAAAGACAGTTCTAAATTTGAGGTGAAAGTTGTGTTTTGCGAACCTATACCAGACTATCATCTGGAGGCATTAAAAGAGCTGATCAAAAAGGCGGCTCTGCGGAAGCTCAAACAAGTGATGCTGGAGGCCCAAAAAGAAGCTGCATAACTATTGAATGGGTCGGAGCGGACTCGAACCACGCAAAATGACACAACCGGTTGATATTAAAAAGAAAAGGCGAGGAAATGAGCCTCGCCTTTTTGAAGGGAGTAATGCGCCCAATCACTATAAGTAATTGAAATTATTACATTAATTAATAAATGGCTCCCCAGCACGGACTCCCTTCGGCAGGCTCAGGACAAGCTCACTTTTGTTGTGAGGAGGAATCCCTAATCAAGGCCAACTTTTTCTCCCTGCCCCATCCTTTCAGTTTCCTCTCCCTTTTGAGCGCTTCGATCTTAGACATAGGGCCTTCAAGGAGTAATGGTCCCTTCACACCGTGTTGGCGCATGCGGTTATCCACATCGGTGGTAGCGCCCACATAGAATTTTCCCTTTTTGTCGGTAATATAGACATACCAGTTTTTCATCGGTCCCCTCACAACATGTTTTCGCCGAGATAGAGGGCCAGAAATCAAAAAGGGGCCGTTTCAGGCCCCTGCTTGATTTCTGGCTCCCCAGCACGGACTCGAACCGCGGACCCAGTGGTTAACAGCCACTTGCTCTGCCAACTGAGCTACTGGGGAATATAGGTTAATATAATAGGTTAAGTAGAGGCGAATGTCTAACAAAATTATGTCTCTTGGTCAACATTTTTAAACCGTTAAGACCTGCAACCACCTTGACACTTACAAATATTCGCTCTATTTAGTTAACTTACATTATAAAACCGTACAAGCAAGGAATTCTCAATGAAACAGAGCATTCTCGGAACGGCCGGCCACATTGATCATGGCAAGACATCCTTGATAAAGGCGCTGACAGGCATTGACACGGATCGTCTAAAGGAAGAAAAAGAGCGAGGGATCACCATCGAACTCGGCTTTGCCCACATTGAATTGCCTGGAGGAAAGCATGTAGGCATTGTGGATGTGCCCGGCCACGAGAAATTTGTCAAAAATATGGTGGCAGGGGCCACAGGAATTGACCTAGTGGCCCTTGTAATCGCGGCAGATGAAGGGATCATGCCCCAGACTAGGGAACACCTTGAGATCTGTGAACTCCTGAAGATCGAGCACGGACTGGTGGTGTTAACCAAAATTGATATGGTGGAATCAGAATGGCTTGAAATGGTAAAAGACGATATCACTGAATATCTTTCGAATACTTTCCTGGCCAAAGCGCCCATCGTCGAGGTCTCATCCGTTACCGGGGAAGGCCTGAAAGAATTTGTGCAGGTTCTTGACCAGCTGGTCCGTAAGGTCCCTGAAAGGGATCCTGGAAATATTTTCCGACTGCCCATTGACCGTGTGTTTACCATGAAAGGCTTTGGCACGGTAATTACAGGAACAACTGTCTCCGGGAAGATCCAAGCCGGCGACGAGGTCACCATTTATCCGCAGAAAATCTCTTCCCGGATCAGGGGCATACAGGTCCATAATAAGGAGGTAAACGAGGTGCGAGCCGGCCTCAGGACCGCTATAAACCTGCAAGGTCTTGAAAAAACCGCGATCCACCGGGGGAATATTCTTGCTACAAAAGACTCCCTCAGGCCCACATATATGGTTGATGTGATCTTTGAACTCCTTCCCAGCGCCCCTCGCAAGCTGAAAAACAGGGCAAAAGTGCGCTTTCATACGGGAACATCCGAGATCATTTCTACCGTGGTTCTTTTAGACAGAGATCAATTAGAGCCTGGAGACACCTGTTTTGCCCAGATCAGGCTTGACGAACCCATAGCCATACTGCGAAACGACCGTTTCGTTTCAAGAAGCTACTCCCCTGTGCGCACCATTGGTGGCGGTGAGATCCTCAACTCTCTGCCGGTGAAAAAGAAACGTTTTTCCGAGGCCGCCCTGTCAGAAATGAAAATGCTCCATTCAGGCAAACCTAATGAGATTATCGAGTTGTTTATATCCTTGGGCCGTTTTCGTGGAACTGACCAAGCTGAACTGCCTTTTCTAACCAACATTGGCAAGAAAAAGCTGGACGAGTTAATCAAGGTGCTAAGGGCCCAGCAGAGGATTATTTTATTTGACAAGGAAAAAAACACCCTCATTCATTTGGATTTTTTAAACAAGGCAAAAGATGAAATCCTAGGAACCATTACTCAATATCACAGGGACTTCCCCTTAAAGGCAGGCCTTCTCAAGGAGGAACTGCGATCAAAATCAACGGGAGCAAAAAACCCTAAGCTTTTCAATTATATTTTAAACCATCTCTCCCAGGAGAATATTATTGTACAGGAAAAAGAGGCCGTACGCCTCAAAGATCATCAGGTCACCCTTGCACAGGATCAGGAAAAGACCCGGCAGAAACTGGCAGAGAGATACCTTAAGAGTGGCCTTCAGCCCCCTTACTTCAAGGAGCTGAAGGACGAGTTCCCTGGAAATGTGGGACATGAAGTACTTGAGGTCATGGTTAAGGAAGGTGTCCTGTTGAAGATCAAGGAAGATCTTTTTTTTCATCGCAAGGTCATAGAGGAACTCGAAGGGAGGCTGGTGGATTTCCTGAGGGAGCACGGCACGATAACCACCCCACAATTCAAGGAGATGACCGGTACTTCAAGAAAATACACAATCCCACTTATAGAGTACTTTGACCGGGCCCAACTGACGGTCAGGGTCGGTGACAGCAGGGTCCTGAGGAAAAAATGATGTAAGCACTGAGCAGTCGGCAATCAGCCTTCTGTCTGCCCCGCCGGCTTAGTGACACAAAAGACACAACACGAGTCCCATATAGATTAGATACCATACCTTGGAAACAGCTGAAAAGAATTTAATTTCCGCCTTAGCCATAGGCCAAAGGGAGCATGTTGCCCTGGTAGGCGGAGGAGGTAAGACAACCCTTATGTTTGCCCTGGCCGGGGAATTACTCCAGGCAGGCCAAAAGGTAATCACCACAACCACCACAAAAATAAGGCGTCAGGAGGCAGCCCGGGCCCCCTGCGAGGTCTCTGCGCTCTCTGATCCTGCCTGGCATCAAAAGGTAAAACAAGGGCTTAAAATACACGGACATGTTTTCGTAGCCAGACGCCCCCTTGATTCAGGCAAGGTGGAGGGGATCAGCCCCGAACTTGCAGATAAGCTTTATCTTTATCCGATCGTTGATCACCTAATCGTGGAAGCCGATGGGGCGTCCGGCAGGCCCGTTAAGGCACCTGCAAAATACGAACCGGTGGTTCCTTCTACAGCCACACTCGTAATAGGTATGGTAGGCCTGGAAGCCGTGGAAAAACCGTTTGACGAGAAAATTGTATTCAGAACCAGTCTGTTTGAAAAATTGACCGGGCTTGGTCGAGGCGAGACAATCACCGGGGACTGTCTTGTCAAAATATTTGAGTCGCCTGAGGGTCTTTACAAGGGAGCACCGGTATCAGCCAGACGCATTGTATTTCTGAACAAGGCGGATCTTCTGGCCGATTATCAAATCGCCAGAGACCTGGCTGTTCGAATTCTCCTATCACAAGCCGCATCTGTCGATCGGGTTGTGATAGGATCTATTGCAAAAAAGAATTATCTGTTAATCGGCAAGAAAGATGAAAAAAATATATCAGAAAATAGTTGAATCATTTCGCAATGACACCCTTTCTGTCCTTGCAACCATAATCAAGCAGGCCGGTCCGTCCCCGAGAGGTATTGGAACAAAGTGCCTGATCATGCAAGATGGTTCGTTTATTGGGACAATAGGTGGAGGTGTTGTTGAGGCAAAAACCATTAATGCGGCCATGAAGGTTTTCGATACCGGCATTCCTGTTCGCCTCAGCTTTTCTCTAAAGGGTTCCGACGTGGCAGATACCGACATGCTCTGCGGCGGAGATATGGAGGTCTTTTTGGAGCCGGTCTCTCCAAAATATTTAAGCTATCTTTCAATAATTGAAAAGGTCATAAAAATTACCGGCCGTGGCGGAGCAGGTCTTTTGGCCACCGTCATTAATGAAAACCGTTGGCAACGGGATGTGGCCCCCAAAATTTTCCTGGAAAAGGGAGAAAAGCCTATAGGGTCTCTTCTCGGGGGGCGCGAAATGGAGGACACCCTTATAGAAAAAATGGACAGCATTCTCGATGCAAGGCTGCCTTTGATCCTGTCTCTACGAGATGCTTCGGAAACCGAGGTCGAGATCTTTGTGGAACCAATAATCGCCGATCCATTCCTCTATGTGTTCGGCGGTGGCCATGTATCCTCCCAGATCGTTCCCCTGGCAAGCAGGGTAGGGTTTCAGGTAGTTGTGATAGATGATCGCCAGGAATTTGCTGACATAAAAAATTTTCCCGATGCCAAAGAGGTACATAAATTTCCTTTTGAAGGAGTGATGGAAAGATTGCCGGTTGACGAGTCCTCCTATCTAGTGATTGTTACAAGAGGTCACGTTCATGATAAAGACGTCCTTGCCCAGGCATTAAAAACTGACGCCAGGTACATCGGAATGATTGGAAGCTCCAGAAAGAGAAACATTATCTACGAAAAACTGCTAGAAGAAGGTTTCACCCAGAACGAACTCTCCAGGGTTCACTCCCCGATAGGGCTTGAGATCGGAGCGGAGACACCGGAGGAGATTGCTGTCAGTATTGTGGCCGAGTTGATAAGGGTGAGGTCAGGTATGAATTAAAAATGGAGGAGACATGATGGAAAACGATTATCAAACATGGCTGTGGGAGAAATGGGGAGAAAAATGTATCGAAAATCTGAAAAAACATGAATTCGATGCCCATTTTGTTGCAACCCCGGAGGATGCACGTGAGCTTATTTTAAACATGGTCACAGGCTATGAAAGCTTTGGCTTTGCAGGATCAAATACCACTAGGGCACTGGGTCTCATTGAGGAACTCAAGTCCAAAGGGAAAACGATCCATGATCACTGGCAACAAGATCTCAGCAAAGATGAAGACGTGGATATACGCCTTAAGCAAGGCCGCTGTGACTGTTTTTTCTGCAGCGCAAACGCCATTTCTATTACCGGTGAGGTGGTCAATGTGGACGGGGTCGGCAACCGGACAAATGCCATGTGCTTTGGTCCTAAAAAGATCGTCATAGTTGCCGGGATGAACAAAGTGACACAGGATCTTGAATCCGCGATTAAAAGGGTTCGGGATATTGCCGGCCCTATGAGGGCCAAAAGCCTTAACATAAAGACACCGTGTGTTGAAACTGGTATTTGCAGTGATTGTAATTCCCCGCAACGAATCTGCCGTATTACAGTGATTCTCCAACGCAGGCCCTTGATGTCCGACGTATCGGTCGTTCTCATCAACGAGGCCCTGGGGTTCTGAAAGAAAAAAACATGAAGCTGTATAATCTTGGAAAAGTCCCCTGGGAAGAATCCCAGATCATCTATCACTCCCTTGGATATATGGGTCAGGAGGCCCTCTCATTGGTCTCACCTGCAACCCCCTATGTGTGCATAGGCTATAACCAGGACGCCGAACAAGAGGTGGACCTCGAATATTGTGAACAAAACAATATACCCGTCTTCAGAAGAGAAGTGGGGGGTGGCGCAGTCTATCTGGACGGAAACCAGCTCTTTTACCAGGTGATCCTGCGCATGGATAATCCTGCTGTTACCAAAAACAAGGCGCTCTTTTACAAAAAAATGCTCCAACCTGTCGTCAACGTTTACCGTCATATTGGGATCGAGGCCGAGTACAAACCCATCAATGACGTCATTGTGGAAACCCGCAAAATTTCAGGCACCGGAGCCGCTGAAATAGGAGACTGTATTGTTTTTGTGGGCAATCTTATTGTTGATTTTGATTACGAAACCATGAGCCGGGTCCTGAGGGTCCCGGATGAAAAATTCCGCGATAAGGTGCATAAGACCCTTAGGGATAATTTATCGACAATTAAACGGGAACTCGGCGAGGAAAAGGCTTCCATCTGGGATGAGCCTACATTGAATGGCCTTATGGCAAGGGAATTCGAAAAAGTACTTGGCCCTCTTTCAGCAGCCGATAGGGACAAGGAATTAGAACAAAAAATAGATGAACTTCGTTCCCGTATGATGAATGATGAATGGCTCTTTCAAAAGGGAAAAAAATGGGCCAAGGGCCGGGACATAAAAATCCGGCAGGGGACAAACCTAAGACACAAAGTTTACAAGGCGCCTGGGGGACTGATCCGGGCCGACATTGAGGTTATTGAAGGAAGGCTGGGACGCGTTTCCCTTAGCGGAGATTTTTTCTGCTACCCCGCGGAGGCAATTGATTGGCTGGAATCAGGTCTTAACGGAATAGGCCTTGACAAAGTCGAAACCTTTCTTGATTCTTTTTATAAGGAAAAAGGGATTGAAACTCCCGGCATCACAATAGAAGACTGGTTGAAGATTTTGGGCGACTAACAAATTCCCCGCACCAGACATCGATGGTGCCAAATCCAATTTATCGATTTACCAGTAAATTGTATTGGAATAAAAGTCCCTCCTACTCATAATAATAACCCCATTCCACAGGACTTGAACAACAATTTTAGGATGGGCACTGACTATTAACTCACTTAAGCGCCTGCTGAGCTAATTGACAGCATGTCTTAAAATCAGACCTCTTAAAAGATGCAATGCATCCTTCTATGAATTTAACTTCCTCGTTACCTCTCGGTTCAGGAAAACGTTGAAAGAGTTTCTGTATCATCAAAGCCGCTTCCAATGCATCGGAACTCTTTTCAGGAGTAGTTATTAGAACCCCCTGGTTTCCTTTATCAGACCAAAGGGGAATTATGGCTACGTTATTCTTATTATCAATGAAGGCATTTCTGTTTTTCCGGTCCAGTCTGAAGGTGGCATGCGAGAAATACTGGGAATCCGGATCGGCATCCATAACCTTCACTGTGCCGGAACCCTCCATGACATCCAAATTGACCCTTAGTACGAGTATACCGCTGTCCGGCAGGAGTCGGTCATATCCAATAGGTTGGCGGTTTTCCACAAGGTAATAATGTTTCCAATCTCTGTCCCGTCCCTTTTTTAAGGGTATTTTAACGGCCAGGGTTTTGCCCTTTTTTGAAAGCGGGGATAGAAAAGTCCATTTAGTGCCGCCGGGATTTACCAAGAGTACCTGGTCCGGGGATATCCAACCCAATCTAATTTTTGTGAAGGAAGAGATACCTTGAGGGGGCTTTGTTCTTTCTATGAAATGGTGAGACATAATATCCCATGGTCCCATATATATGGCATGATGACTGAAGCTGGGAAGCCTAGAAGCGTCAGACTGACGCTCAAAGTCGTAAAGTCACGGAACAAGCCTTTTATTCTGGTATATACCCCCGAGGGCGTGGAAAAAATCATGGGCAAACATACCCAAATGGGCATTTTCGGCTGCCACACAGACGCCGTCCCTAAAGGTCTGCCCCCCCTTTGATTTCAAGGGCACATACCCGACATCTTTTCTTACACCTGAAAGCATGCCGGGGTTGGCACAATAACAGATCATTCCGTATCCCTTTCCTGGTGTCGTATGGGCCCCTGGTATCACTATTATATGTTGGTATTTGGAGAACTCTACCTCTTTTTCAACTGCGGTCATGCTATCTTCAATTAGCTTTTTGACCCTGGTTCGATCGACTTTGAAATTATAAGGGCTAACCTTATATTTCTGAATCGGATCCGGAAGCTTCACCCACCCTCTAAAGTCCGCCTTCACCCATGTCAGACCATACGATT
>CAZUHR010000008.1:0-24114 GCA_964620335.1 uncultured Desulfobacteraceae bacterium | reverse complement strand
ACAGGAAAATATACATGAAATGTGGACCCCTTTCCCGGCTCACTATAGGCCGTGACAGTTCCACCATAACTCTTCACGATCCCATGTGCAACGGATAGTCCCAATCCGGTTCCCTCCCCCTTCTCTTTGGTGGTATAATAGGGCTCGAAAATCCTTTCCAAAATCTCAGGAGTCATTCCCTTGCCTGTATCGCTTACAGTCAGTCTCAGATAGTTACCTGGAGGGATATCAGAGTAGCCCAGCGCTGAGTCCGAACTACCTACTTCGACATTACCAATTGCGACTTCCAGTATACCCTCTTCTCCACTCATTGCATGGGAAGCATTTGCACAGAGGTTCATTAATATCTGATGGATCTGGGTGGGGTCCGCCTCAACGATTGCAGTATCACCCTCTATGTGCTCGCGGATCTCTATGGTAGTGGGCAGTGATGACCTGAGAAGTTTCAGGGCCTCTTTAACAACAGGACCGATTTGCATAGGTATCCGTTCCTGCTCGCTTTTGCGGCTGAAGTCAAGAATCTGCTTTACCAGGTCTCTCGCCCGACGTCCGGCATTCAACACTTCTTTCAAACTCCCTTTCACCTTATTCTCATCGGGAAACTGTAAAGCCGCGATCTCGGTATAGCCCATAATGGCACTAAGGATATTGTTGAAATCATGAGCAATGCCTCCGGCTAAGGTGCCTATAGCCTCCATCTTCTGGGCCTGCCGGAGCTGGGATTGTAATTTCTCGCGCTCTTCTTCCGCCCGCTTTTGCTCGGTGATGTCTTCAACGATACCTTTGTAATGTGTGATTCGCCCGTCATTATCCCTCACGATATAAGTCCAGTCATTAATTATCTTTTCCGAACCGTCCTTTGCTATGATGCGATACGGTTCGTGGATAAAGTCGGTCGTTTCTGCTTTATTGCTGAATTCTGCCACCTCTTTAGCCACTCGTTCGAGGTCTTCAGGATGAACGCAACCGGCATAATTCACTTCTCCCTTGGTGAATTCTTCTGCCGTATATCCAAATATCCTTTCAACATTTTCGGAAACAAACTCCACCGGCCATCCTTTCTGGTTTTTCCAGGTGAAGGCCACTGATAAGCTTTTATTGATGATGTCATTCGCTTCCTTTAATGCTTTCTCCGCCTGCTTCCGATCGCTGATTTCCCTTGAACTACCCTGAAACCCGATGATCTCACCCTCTTTCCTTAAGGGACTGATGCAGCTCTCAAAATATTTTTTAGTACCATCCTTGATGATTACTTCAAGGGGAAAATCCTTTAATGGTTTCCCTTCATTATAAAGCCGTTTAAAACCCTTGAGGATACTCTCGTGATTATTCTCCGGCGTATAATCTTTATAACTCATACCTATTAGTTCATTTTTTGTGTAGCCGGTGAGATCTTCAGCCGCTTTATTCACATCCGTAAAATTGCCCTTCAGATCCAGGGTGAAAACGAAATCGGTAGAATTTTCGAAGAGCTCTCGATATGTCCTTTCATTCTCCCTTAGTGCATCATCTTTTTGCTCTCTTTCTTGCAGTAATCTCTTTGACTCTTTCAAATCAATGTTTTGATTTTCTAATTCCTTTACTCTTTGTTCCAATTCTTCGTAGGTTGGTTTTTTGACCATTTTAAGAGCCTCCAATTCGATGGGAGATGCGTCAGCGGCGCCACACTCAAGCCGCATTTCTATAATTTTCTCAAAAAGTTATTAAAATCATCTTTTCCAAAATAGGATTACCGTAATAATATTCACGTTGATCCGCATAGGACGCGGAAGCATGATTTTCTGTCTGCGCAAGACTCCTTGGTGAATGCAATAAGAAACCCCACCTCTCTATGTGAGAAATGGGGTTTTGTTCTCTAATCCATGCTGCCCTCGGTTTGTGGGTTAATACAATAAATCAAAGCAATTTTATCATAAAAACTGTCATTTCGGCAAGATAATATAATGTTCGCTTCCTTTCCTTTTCCATTCTTTTCTACCAGCTCTTAGGAGAGCTATTGTTGCGTCCCGGAAATAGGTTAAATAATTTAGCCAAGCTTTCTGTCCCGAAGAAGTGTCTAAATCTTTAAATCCGAATACCCGCCTGCCATTGCCCTACATGCTTCATCTTACGAATCTTGCCAGCAGTAGCCAAGTATGGGTTATCAGGTATTTCGGGCAACAAGGCTATGGGCGGGCAGGTCTAATATCGAAATCCTAAATTCACCAGCCTTAGGCTGGCAAGAATCCAAATATCAAATATATCAATGACCAAAACAAGGAAAATGGAGGCACAGGGGATAAGTCATTTTGTTTAGGACATTTTAGTTTTTGTCATTAGATATTGTTTCGAATTTCGTGCTTCAGATTTCGAATTTATTTCTAATTTCGTGCTTAGAATTTGTCATTTTCAAAGCAAGAAAACGATTAGACAGTTTGATTTATTTAGAATTTACTTTTGAGACATGACGCTAGTATGGATATAGATGTTTTATTATTTTTTACCCCAATATATTGTGTTCAATTTAAAATAATGAACTATTTTCCAAGTAGTTCATTTTTTTGGCATTTTTTTCTTGACATCTGGGAGGGTTTTGGCGTAAAAGTGGTACAAAGTGGCATAAAGTGTCACAAAATGACATAGAGATTTGATTTATGTTCAGAGGACGCTCAAAACATACCCTTGATAACAAGGGCCGTCTGGCCATACCGGCCAGGTTTAAAGAAATACTGGACCAGAAGGCCGACGACTGTCTGGTTGTTACGAACCATGACACCGGTCGTGACACCTGCCTGTGGGCCTATGCAAGGGAAGATTGGAAAATAATAGAGGAAAAGGCTGCAAATCTTCCCCAGTTCAATGCGGCCGCCAATACCTATCTCAGGTATTTTATCTCTGGGGCTGTGGAATGTCAAATTAAGCAGGGAAGAATAACCATCCCTATTGATCTGAGAGAGATCGCGGGTTTGGCCAAAGATATAGTGCTTGTAGGTGAACTGAAGAAATTTGAGATCTGGGATAAGGAGAAATGGGAAGAGGAGTTCCAGAGGTCCAGGGAGAGTTTTTGGAAAGACAGTCAAGTTCTTTCAGAATATGGCATTTAGAGGGGTGCTCTTGGAATACCCTCACCAACCTGTCCTTGTTCATGAGGTCGTCAAATATCTTGTTACACGCACGGGTGGCATTTACGTGGATGGAACCGTCGGCAGCGGCGGGCACAGTGTGGCCGTCGGAAAGCACCTGAGCGGAAAGGGTCGTCTAATTTGCCTGGACCGGGACCCTGAAGCTGTAAGGTTGTCAGGAAAGAGACTGGCCTTTTTGGGAAACAAAGTTTTCGTGAAGAAGGCAAATTTTGCTGACCTTGATAATGTCCTAAAGAATTTGGAAATCAGGGAAGTCCAGGGGGTTTTGCTGGACCTCGGAATGTCATCTTTCCAGATCGAAAAGTCCTGCAGAGGGTTCAGTTTCAGTAGGAATGAACCGCTTGACATGAGAATGGACCCGGGTGAGACGCTGACTGCAGGTTATATTGTTAATAACCTGTCTGCCAAGGAACTTGAAAGGATACTGAAGGATTTTGGCGAAGAAAGGAGGGCAAAGTTAATTGCCAGGGCCGTTGTAAGTGAGCGCAGCAGAAAACCCATCGATACTTCATCCCGGCTGGCAGCCTTGACAAAATCGGTATTTCCTCCTCCTTCCCGTCGTTCCAAGGCCCAGCACCCTGCTACAAGAACATTTCAGGCCCTTAGAATAGCAGTCAACAGAGAATTGGAAAATCTCGAGGTATTTCTAAAAAAGATACCGTTATTGATGGCAAAAGGGGGCAGATTAGTTGTTTTATCTTACCATTCACTTGAAGACAGACCAGTTAAGCAGGCCATGTTTGATTGGGAGAAAGGGTGTACATGTCCCCCTGATTTCCCCGAATGTATATGCGGAAAAACCCCTATTTTCAGGCGCCTAATCAAAAAAGGAGTGAAACCGAGCCAAGAGGAAATTGAGGATAATCCAAGGGCTCGCAGCGCAAGACTCAGAGCAGCGGAAAGGATATAGCCATGACAAGACCAGAGTCTGTATCGAAAATGGTGAAGTCGAGAAATGCCAAATCAGGGGTCCGGGTCAATAATCATCGCGTAAAAAGACCCAGATTTCATATGACACGAAGGCAGGTTTTCTTGGTCGTCTTTATGTTGTTCCTTTTTATGGGGAGCAGTATCGGTTATGTCTGGTCAAATTTTGAAAGGACACAAATTGGTTATGACCTGAGTCAATTAAAAGAGGAGGAAATGAGACTCAGAGAGATAAACACAAAATTAAGGTTAGATTTAGCTGTTCAGAAATCAACGAAGAACCTGGAATCCATAGCAATCCAAAAACTTGGACTGAGACAACCATCTCCTGAGCAGATCATTGTCTTGCCATGAATGTCGGGAAGAAAAAGTGGATCCGATTTCGCATCTATCTGGTAGGTATTTTTTTCGTGGCTGGGCTGGGAGCGATACTGGCCAGGGCCTATCAGCTTCAGATATTGGAACAGGATCGCTTGAAGGCTATTGCGCGTTGCGGTTATGTGGGGACCATAAAGCTCCCGCCGAAACGCGGGACCATATATGACAGAGAGGGCCATGAATTGGCCCTTAGTGTCGAGGTTGGATCAATTTATGCACATCCAAAGCGAATTAAGAAAAAAGATGAAGCAGCCAGGAAATTGTCCCAGGTCCTGAACGAAAGCCAGGGCAATTTTCTAAGCATTTTAAACAGAAAAAGTCCCTTTGTCTGGATAAAAAGGAAAATAGCTCCGGATGAGGCCAGGAAGGTTGTGGGACTGGGCCTCGAGGGAGTAGGCATGACCACCGAAACCAGGCGTTACTATCCCGGCAAAGAGATTGCAGCACATTTGGTTGGTTTTACCGGGGCTGATAATCAGGGCCTTGAAGGTATTGAGAAGAAATATGACGGTCTTTTGAGAGGTCCGCATACAAGTCTCATTCAGATGCGTGACGCCATGGGGCGTCCTTTTGCCATCAGCAGGCCAATTCCTTCCGGCCACGGCGGGATGAAGGATATAATCCTCACTATTGACAAGGACATCCAGTATAAGGCTCAAGAGGCCCTCAGATCAGCAGTAAATAAGGCTAGGGCCAGGGCCGGACATTGCCTGGTTTTGGATCCGATGACCGGTGAAATCCTGGCCATGGCAGTGGTTCCTGAATTCAATCCGAATATTTTTTCCAAGTACAAACCATATCAGTGGAGAAACCGGATTATTACTGATTGCTTTGAGCCCGGGTCCACCATGAAGGCCTTTCTTTTGGCTGCAAGCCTGGAAGAGAGTGTCGTGACCCCCAATACGAACTTCGATTGCGAAAACGGGAGATACAGGATCGACAATCACGTTATCCATGACACTCATAAACATGGTGTTATGAGTGTATCGGATATCGTTGTTCATTCGAGCAATATCGGCGCAATTAAGGTAGGCCAGAAACTCGGTTATACAACTTTCTGCAAATATTTAAAAAACTTCGGATTTGGCGACAAAACGGACATTGACTTGTTGGGTGAAAGAAACGGTTTTGTCAGGCCTGCCAATGAGGCCAGAACCATCGACAAGGCGACAATCTTCTTTGGCCAGGGCATGACTACCACATCCCTTCAACTCGCTGTGGCCATGGGGGCAATTGCCAACGGCGGTAAGTTGATGCGGCCGTACGTGGTGAAATCTGTTGTAGATGAATCAGGACGTACGGTGGAACAAACCTATCCAAAAATGGTTAGAAGGGTCCTGTCATCGGAGACAGCGGAAAAGGTAACCAGGATTTTGGAACTTGTTGCCAGCGATAAAGGAACAGCCCCAGAGGCTGCTATCACCGGTTTCAAGGTAGCGGGCAAAACAGGGACATCCCAAAAAGTGGATCCTAAAACTAAAAGATATTCGACGGATAAATATGTAGCTATTTTTGTGGGATTTGTCCCTGTTAATCAACCGAGGTTAGTCATTTTGGTCATGGTAGATGAACCAAAAGGCATTGTCTATGGTGGTGTAGTATCGGCCCCTGCCTTCAGGGAGATCGGGCTGTGGTCCCTGAATCACTTGCGTGTTAATCCACAGATCAGATTGGTTGATAAGGGAGTCGATGTCCAGGAAGATATAAAAAAAGAGCCGGACCCCGATTTGGTGAAGCATAATGACCTCAGAATAAAGGTAGGACTCCTGCCTGATTTCAGGGGTCTGGGGATGAGAGAGGTGACCAAGAAGGGGAGATCTCTTGGATTGAAGGTCCTTTTAGAGGGAACGGGATTGGCGGTTGAACAGGAACCCGGTCCTGGTTCCCCAATTCAGGAGGTCCATACTGTGAGAGTCCGTTTCAGACCTCCGGCATAGTAAGCAGTCAGCATTCCGTGGCTGATAAACAGCCGTGGGAAGGTGGTTGTAGGGTAAAATGAAATTAGGGCGAATCTTAAAAGGAATGGCCATTCATGAATCAAAGGGTGATTCTGATCGGGAGATAGCGGGGTTGGCCTATGACTCTCGAGAGGTGAAGCCCGGCTATTTGTTTGTTGCATTGCGTGGAAACACACGGGACGGACATAATTTCGTAAAGGAGGCGGTCCGGAACGGGGCTGTGGCAGTGGTTCTGGAATCGGCAGGATGTGGAAAAGATATAGATAAAGACGTTTCCGTGGTCCGGGTTCCGGATTCACGTGCGGCACTTTCAAAGCTTGCAGCCGAGTTTTACGGACACCCATACAAAAATATGACTATGGTAGGGATTACGGGAACCAACGGTAAAACCACCACGAGCTACCTGTTGGAGTCGATCCTTTTGGCTGCGGGAGCGAGGCCCGGTGTTATCGGGACTATAAATGACCGTTTGCCGGAAAAAATTTGGGAAGCACATATTACCACCCCGGAATCCCTGGAACTCATGAAGAGACTACACGATATGGCTGAAGCGGGGGTCACGCATGTTGTTATGGAGGTCTCTTCACATGCGCTCGATCAGGGAAGGGTCAAGGATTGTCCTTTTCAGGTTGCTGTTTTTACAAATATTTCCAGAGACCATCTGGATTATCACAAGTCCATAGAGGCATATTTTGAGGCAAAAAGCCGTCTTTTTTTGGGGCTCTGTGAAGGGGAGACTGGTAAATCTGCGAAGGCAGTGATTAACGTGGATGATCCAAAAGGCAGGGCTTTGGCAGGGCTCACAGATGCCCCGGTTGTGACCTACGGGCAGGGAAGAGGCTGTGATTTCAGGGCCGACGGGATTCAGGTGGATAGAGAAGGCATTACCGCCAGGTTAATAACCCCTGGCGGTGAAATCGGCATAAGCTCGCGGCTTTTAGGAGGCTTTAATATCTACAATATCTTAGCCGCCGCGGCCGCGGCAATTTGTCTGGATGTTGATCCTGATGCTGTTGCATCCGGTGTTGCAAATCTCGCCGGTGTGCCGGGCCGTCTTGAACTGGTAAAAAACTCTCGTTCCCTGTCCGTTGTAGTGGATTATGCCCATACCCCCGATGCCTTGATGAAGGTATTGGAGGCTATTAAACCGCTGGTGAAAGGCCGATTGATTACCGTTTTTGGGTGCGGAGGTGATCGCGACAAGGGCAAACGGAGGATAATGGGCCGTGTTGCCGGAAAAACGAGCGACCTGGTCTTTATCACTTCCGACAACCCCCGGACCGAAGACCCTTCTGCCATTGCACGTCAGATCGAGGAAGGTGTGCGTGAATCGGGGTTAGAAGAGCTCGGAAGTGTTTCCCATGATCGGCCGGTGAAATCCGGTTATATCCTTGATCTGGATCGAGGCAATGCCATTTCAAGGGCTGTTGGAATGGCTGACGAAAATGATTTTATCCTGATTGCCGGAAAAGGTCACGAAGATTACCAAATCACCGGAAAAGGAAAAAGGCATTTCGATGATCGGGAAGTAGCGGCACAGGCTATACGAGATAAAGGAACTCTGAATGCATAATTCGAAAAATAAAGGCGAGGATATGAATTAAGGGGTATTTGAATGGCAGCCGTATGGGGCGAGATAACCGCAGAGGAAGTCCTTGCAGCGGTAAGCGGTGTCCGGATCTCGGGTAAACATCAGACACGACTCGTGGGAATCAGTACGGATTCGAGGAGTATAAGGCCGGGCGAGATTTTCCTGGCTCTCAAAGGGGAACGATATGATGGGCATGATTTTGTTTTAAAGAGTCTGAAGCGAGGGGCAGCCGGCATCATAGTCCAGGAGGAATATTGGAATAGGGAATCGGTAAAGGATAAGGGAATATTCCGAAATGTGGTTGCAATTACTGTAGCCGATACCTTAAAGGCCCTTGGAGATCTGGCCGGATGGTGGCGGAGACATCATGACGCCCAGGTAGTTGCCATAACAGGTTCAGCCGGTAAGACCACTACCAAGGAGATGACAGCAACTATCTTGGAACTGGCCAACAGCACATTGAAGAACCAAGGAAATCTGAACAATTTGATAGGGTTGCCGCTGACGCTGCTGAGATTGGAGAAAAGGCATGATAAGGCTGTTCTGGAAATGGGCATGAATCGTCCTGGCGAAATTGCCCGCCTGACAGAAATTGCAAACCCCCATGTCGGAGCGATCACCAACGTTGGGAGAGCTCACCTCGAAGGATTGGGAGATCTTGAAGGAGTTGCGAGGGCCAAGGTTGAACTTGTAGAGAAGATCTCTTCAAGTGGAAAGGTAGCGTTAAACGGTGATGACGAACTCCTGTTAAAGACCGCTTCGATGTTCCGAAAGGACGTGACTACCTTCGGACTAAGGAGAGTGAATGACATAAGGGCTGGTAAAATCCAAAACCTTGGCCGAAAAGGGGTCCTGTTTGACCTTGAGTATTCGGACGGAATCTGGCCGGTAAGACTTAGGACGCCTGGCCTACAAAATGTCTCAAACGCCTTGGCAGCGGCTTCGGTTTGCCTGTGCCTTAATGAGCCCGTTGAAAATATCTTGGATGGCCTGGGCCGGTTTGAGGGAGTAGAAGGCCGGTTTATGGTGAGGTCCCTTCCGGGAGACATTATCTTGATAGATGATACCTATAATTCGAATCCTTCCTCTCTGACAGCCGCCCTTGAATCTGTAAAGGCCCTGGTTAATGAAGATATGAAAGTTATCGTTGGTCTAGGAGAGATGATGGAACTGGGAGATGAAGCAGAAAAGGCCCACAAGGAAGCCGGACGCAAGATTGCGGAATTTTCACCTGACTGCTTTTCGGCCATTGGGAAACACGCCCGCGACATGATAAAGGGAGCTGTTGAGGCAGGTATGCCTAAGAGTAGAGCGAAAGTAACGGAAAACCATGATGAAATGCTACAGATAATCATGGATGAAATGAGTGACGGATGCCTGATTTTTCTCAAGGGATCTCGCAAAATGGCCTTGGAAAAAGTGGTTGAGGGCTTAAAGTCCGCCTGCTCCGGAATGAATAGACAATTACAATAACATCGACGGACTCGTAAGGAGTCCGCCAATCCCGCACTGCGGGGGAGTGAGGGTGAGGAGATCTATTATGGATGAATCAAAGAAGGTATTGATTGTGGAAGACGAAACAGGTATCAGGATCCTCCTATCGGATTTGTTGTTAAGCAAAGGATTCGAAGTGAGCATGGCGAGAGACGGGCAGGAATCGCTTGATAAACTAGGCGATGGCAGCTTTGACCTGGTGGTCACTGATATTCATATGCCGAGGCTGGACGGGATCGAGATGCTTAAGTGGATGAAGAAAGAGGGGAGGAAGGAAAAAATTATTATTATGACGGGAGACCCTTCAGATCAAAGACTAAATGACAATGACATGCCCCATATTGAGACACAACTTCAAAAACCGTTCAGGATAGATTGTTTTTTGGATTTTGTGATTGCGGCAACAGCCAATAAAAAGGCAATGGCCGGAATGGAACTTCAATCCGCCGTGGCGGATTAGCATAGGGCGATATTAAAAATGCTTTATAAACTGATCTATCTTTTTCAAGCGGATTTGTCCTGGCTAAACGTTTTCAGGTACATAACGTTCAGGACTATCCTTTCCATGCTTACCGCCCTCATGATCAGTTTCTTGTTCGGAGCCTGGACTATCAGGAAACTTCGTGCCATGCAGATAGGACAACATATCCGCGAAGATGGGCCACCAAATCACAAGACCAAGGAAGGAACACCCACTATGGGAGGATGCCTGATTCTTCCGGCAGTCATTGTGTCCACTATTTTCTGGGCTGATCCCGGAAATATTTATGTATGGACAGTGATATTCGTTGTTCTGTCGTTCGGTGGCATTGGTTTTATGGATGATTATCTGAAAATGGTCAGAAAAGACAGCCGTGGTCTTAGCCCAACTTGGAAGTTTTCGCTGCAGGTCCTCATAGCCCTTATAGTGGCGGTAGTTCTTTACAATTATCCAGGGTTTGATTCGCGTTTAAACCTTCCTTTTCTAAAGAGAATCGCTCCGGATATGGGATTGGGTTACATTCCCCTTATAGTATTCATTATCGTCGGAACCTCCAATGCGGTTAACCTGACGGATGGCCTGGACGGGCTCGCGATCGGTCCGGTGACCGTGGCTTTCGGAAGCTATCTGGTTTTCGCTTATTTGGCAGGACATGCAAAAATAGCAACTTACCTGCAAATTCCGTACGTTGCAGGATCAGGAGAAATTTCAGTGGCCTGCGGTGCCGTAGCAGGTGCAGGACTCGGTTTTTTATGGTTCAACGCATATCCTGCGGAAGTATTTATGGGAGATGTAGGATCCCTCTCCCTTGGGGCTGTTTTAGGCACCGTCGCAGTGATTACGAAACAGGAAGTGGTGCTGGCACTGGTGGGAGGGTTATTCGTGTTTGAAGCACTTTCTGTAATTTTCCAAGTAGCATACTTCAAGTTAACAGGAGGGCAAAGGATTTTCCGAATGGCCCCTATTCATCATCACTTTGAGTTGAAGGGATGGCCAGAACCCAAGGTAATCGTACGGTTCTGGATAATTGCAATCGTTCTGGCTCTTTTTTCCATAATTACCTTGAAGTTGAGGTAATGAAGCAAGGTCTCAGGATGAAACCTATAAACAGTATCCGGCAAATAGAACATGAGGGCCCGAAATAGTCCAAATCTCTCCGGCAGGAAAGTGCTTGTAGTAGGACTGGGGATCTCAGGACTCTGGGCCGCTCGATGGCTGATAGGGCAAGGAGCGGTTGTGAGTCTAAGTGAAATAAGGCCTGAAAGCGATCTTGAGCCCGGTATACGCAGTGAGGTTCAAAGACTCGGAGCCATACTGGAGACCGGAGGACACAGGAAAAAAACGTTTTTGGATGCGGAAATGATTATCTTGAGTCCGGGCGTGCGCCATGACATGGAACCGCTTGGCGCCGCCATTAGAAGCGGCATTCCTGTTATAGGAGAATTGGAATTGGCCAGTCGGATGATAGATACGCCAATGATTGGTGTAACTGGAACAAATGGCAAGTCGACTGTTACGTCCCTAGTGGGTTCGATGATTGAGAATGCGGGTTTAGAAGTCTTTGTGGGTGGGAATATTGGTACGCCTCTTATTGCCTATGCAGCAAGTGAAAGAAAAGTTGACTACGTTGTGGTGGAGGTTAGCAGCTTTCAGTTGGATACCATTGACACGTTTTCTCCTTTTGTTTCGGTCATTCTTAATATTTCGCCGGACCATCTGGACCGCTATCCGGACTATGAAGCGTACGTAGAATCAAAGCTGAGAATATTCAGTAATCAGGGCCCAGGACAGTATGTAATATTGAATGACGATGACAAAATCCTGTCATCTGTTGAGATATCATCCGAGGTTTCCCTTCTTCGTTTTGGGATAGAAGAAAAGAAAGGGCGGCAGGCATTTTTGGAAAACGGAGAAATTACGGTATGTCTGGAGAGAGCTGAAGCCAAACGTTTTTCTACCGAAGTTTTCAGTTTGCCGGGGATGTTCAACCTTGAAAATCTTTTGGCCGCAGCGCTCTGCGGAATGACGATCGGCATTGATTCATCTGCCATTCAAAAAACCGTAGATGAATTCAGAGGCCTCCCTAACAGGCTTGAATGCGTGGCAGAGATAGACGGCGTGGTGTTTTACAATGATTCTAAGGCCACCAATGTAGATGCGGCAGTCAGGGCTATTACAAGTTTTAAGCGACCCCTGATTTTACTTGCGGGGGGCCGCCACAAGGGTGCTGATTATGGTCCTCTTGTCAGTGCCGCTCGCGGGAGGGTGAAAAAGGCTATTTTCTTGGGGGAGGCAAAGGATTTGCTGGCTTCATCTTTTAAGGGTGTTATTCCCTTTTTTATGGCCAAGGATATGGATGAGGCTGTGTCCATCTCCTTTTCGATTGCCAAAAGCGGGGATGCCGTTTTACTGGCTCCTGCCTGCTCCAGTTTCGACATGTTTTCAGATTATTCGGAAAGGGGCAGGGTGTTCAAGGCAGCTGTTGAGAGGCTTATTCATGACTGAAAAAAAATCATCAGGCACGGGTTATGATTACATGATTCTTATCCCGGTTATTGCATTGATTGGCGTGGGTCTGGTGGTGGACTATAGCGCCAGTTCTAACCTAGCTGCACACCGACTTGGTGACGGATATTTTTATCTGAAAAGGCATGCGCTGTTTTGCGTCTTGGGTATCGGTTTCATGATATCAGCAAAGAATATTCCTTTCGCACTGTACTCGAAACTTACCTATCCTTTGCTAGTCTTAAGTTTTTCACTTCTGGTTCTCCTTTTTGTGCCGGGGTTCGGATACAAGGTGAGTGGTGCCTGCCGGTGGTTGAGGTGGGCAGGTTTTTCGTTTCAGCCATCAGAACTCGCTAAAATTTCCCTGGCAATTTATATGGCATACTCCATGTCTAAGAAAGGAACAAACATGGAGGCTTTCTCAAGAGGTCTTTTGCCTCACCTGGCAGTGGCCGGCGCCTTTATGTTGCTAATTGTTCTCCAGCCGGATCTTGGGACGGCCGTTATTATAGGGGGCTGGTTTCTTATAATTCTTTTTGTGGGCGGCGTCAGAATCTTACATCTGTTTTCCGTATTAATGGTTTTCGCTCCAGTCGTCCTATGGCTCATACTGCGTGCTGACTACAGGCTCAAAAGATGGTGGGCCTTTATTAACCCGTGGAATGATCCGGAAGGTATCGGTTTTCAGATTATACACTCCTTCTTGGCCTTTGGTTCCGGCGGGATATTCGGGGCGGGCCTGGGAAACAGCAAACAGAAACTGTTTTATCTGCCCGAGCCACATACCGACTTTGTTCTTTCCATCGCAGCGGAAGAACTCGGATTTGTGGGGATCAGTTGTATTGTTGCCCTGTTTGGAATTTTGATTGTCCGGGGCGTTAAGGTGGCCCTCGATGCAAGAGATCTATACAGCAGCTATTTGGCTCTTGGATTAACCTGTTTGATCGGCCTTCAGGTTTTGGTCAATATGGGTGTGGTTATGGGATTGCTCCCGACCAAGGGATTGACGCTGCCTTTCATTAGCTATGGTGGGTCCTCTCTGGTTCTTAACCTTTTTGCCATAGGTATTCTATTGAATATTTCTTCGAGGACCTGACGGAAAGTGAAAAGGCCAGTGGAAAATTCAGAATCTGCATCCCGCAAAAACGGAGGATCTGCAGGAATGCGGAATAGGAAATGGAAAAACATACGGCAATTGCACATTCAAAAATCAGCAACTCGAAGCCCGCATTCTTAATAGCCGGGGGAGGGACGGGAGGCCATCTTTTTCCGGGTATTGCAATTGCGAGGGAACTGGAAAAGAGATTCGAAAGAACGGAGATAATTTTCGTAGTGGGGCGCAGAAAGATGGAGGAAGAAATACTTTCCCGCTATGGATACCGGGCCAGGCATATTGATGTGGAAGGCATAAAGGGGCGGGGATTGAAACGGGGGATTGCCGTATTGGCCAAATTACCGAAGAGTATGATGCAGTCGATTTCTATTATCAGGGAGTTTTCCCCCCTATTGGTTCTCGGAATGGGAAGCTATTCTGCCGGCCCGGTGTGTCTGGCTGCTAGGTTCATGAGGATACCCACGGCTATTCATGAACAAAACTCCTATCCCGGTCTTACGAACCGCCTGCTGGTCAAGGTTGTTGACCGGGTTTTTATCTCTTTCGAGGAGAGCAGGGCGCACCTTAAGAGCCGTTCGCTCTATTTAACCGGCAGTCCAGTGCGTGAGGAACTCATCCCCGATCATAGTCCCGGAAGAGCTGAGAGCGGGAAGTTTACGATCCTGGTTGTAGGCGGGAGCCAGGGGGCTCGGGCCATCAACAGGGCCTTTGCAGAGGCCCTATTAGATATGAAGTGCAAGGAAAGATATCCGGAAGTGATCCATCAAACCGGAAAGGTGGATTACTACCAAGTGGTTGAGGATTATCGGAAAAAAGACATCAAGGGGGAGACTGTACCGTTTATTCAGGATATGGCCGAGGCCTATAAACGTGCCGATCTGGTGGTTAGCAGGGCCGGGGCACTAACGATTTTCGAATTAGCGGCAATGGGCAAGCCTTCTATCCTGATTCCCTATCCCTATGCTGCAAATCAACACCAGGAAATCAACGCAAGAAGCCTGGTTAGGGCGGGGGCCGCGGAAATGATTCATCAAAGAGATTTGACCGGTGAAGGCCTTTCCCGGGTCTTGATGAAATATATGGATGATAGCTTCGCCCTGGAAGAGATGGGCAGGCGGGCAAGTAAAATGGGAAGGCCTGATGCTGCAAAGGTCATCGTGGATAGATTGCTGGAAATAATAAATTAATGAAACAATTCGGGAAAGCAAAGCATATTCATTTTGTTGGTATCGGGGGCATCGGCATGAGTGGTATTGCCGAACTCCTGATAAACCTGGGATATAAGGTCAGCGGCTCCGACTTGAAAGATACGCCTGTCACGAGACGGCTTGCCGAACTAGGAGGGAGAATTTTTCAAGGGCATAAAATCGAGCATATCGAAGGAGCCGATGTCGTGGTCTATTCCTCGGCCGTGAGGCAGGATAATCCTGAGATTCTAGGATCAAAAGACCACTATATCCCGGTTATAACAAGGGCGGAAATGCTGGCTGAACTGATGCGTCTTAAATACGGTGTGGCTATTGCAGGTGCCCATGGAAAGACTACCACAACATCCATGGTAGCTTCCATACTGACGTGCGGAGAGCTTGATCCTACGGTAGTCATTGGGGGAAGACTGGACATCTGGGGGGGATCCAATGCCAAACTGGGTCAGGGCGATATTCTGGTAGCTGAAGCGGATGAAAGCGATGGGTCCTTTCTTGCGCTGTCGCCCACAATAGCCGTGGTGACCAATATAGATCAGGAACACATGGATTACTACGGAAACATGGATAATATTCGGAGGACCTTCGTTGATTTTGTCAATAGGGTTCCCTTTTATGGCACTGCCATACTCTGCCTGGATGACGAGGAGATCCAAGGAATTATTCCCCGCCTCAACAAAAGGTATTTGACATACGGAATGAATTCACAGGCAGACCTAAGGGGGCGAGATCTGGAGAAAGGAAAGTCGGGATTTGACCTGGAGGTCGTATTTCAGAATCGTTCACTGGGAAGAATTACAGTCGGGATGCCTGGTGAACACAATGTTGCAAATGCCTTGGCGGCCATGGCCGTTGGCCTTGAATTGGATTTGGATATCAAGGTGATCCGGGAGGGGCTCATGAGTCTGGGTGGTATAGGAAGACGATTCCAGACAATAGGGGAAGAGTCTGACGTTATGGTCCTCGATGATTACGGACACCATCCAACGGAGATCACGGCCACACTTAGGACAGCAAAGGAGTGCTGGCCTGAAAGGCGACTGATTGTGGCTTTCCAGCCACACCGGTACACGCGAACCGAATCCCTTTTTGATCGTTTTGTTATTAGTTTTAACGAGGCGGATATTCTTGTGGTGACCTCCATTTTTTCTGCAGGAGAAAATGCTATTGAAGGAATTAATGCGGAACGGCTTTCTCAGGGGATTAAGGAACATGGGCATAAAGAGGTCATTTTCTGCCCTCACCTGGAAGACATGCTTTCAACTCTTTTGTCGGTTGTTAAACCGGGAGATCTGGTCATAACCCTCGGAGCCGGGAACATATACGAAGTGGGTGAGCGGCTTTTGAAGGAGCTTAGTGTAACGAAAAAATAAAGAGCTTTGCTCTATGTACGGCCATGGACACAAGACAGAAAGAGGAATTGATAAGACTGGCAGGGGAAAATATTCGGTTTCATTGTCCTATGGCCAAGTATACGACCTTTAATGTGGGGGGGCAAGCAGAAGCACTCTACGAGGCGTGCGATATGGAAGGCCTCAAAAGAGTATTGGCGTATTTTAGCAGGGAGGGCATTCCATACATGGCGTTAGGTCGGGGCAGCAACATACTTATAAAGGACGATGGTCTCGAAGGAATCGTTATTCTGCTTCGCGGGTCTTTATCCCGTATCGAAGAAAAAAGAACGGATGACATGTCTATTCTTACAGGCGCGGGGCTGAGTCTTGCCGATCTTCTGAGTTACTGTCGAAGTTCAGGATTGGGAGGGCTGGAATTTCTCTCAGGGATTCCCGGAACGGTTGGCGGGGCTGTTGCAATGAATGCGGGGGCCTTTGGAGAAGAGATAGCAGCAAGAGTTAAAGAGATCCATATGGTAGATAAGCGAGGGGATTTGGTTGTAAAGGCTCGGTCGGCGGAACTCGAGTTTTCTTACAGGAAACTCAATTTGGAGAGAGGGAGTGTGATTGTTAGAGCCCGTTTCAGACTGACACCGCAAGGTGAAGGAGCTGTTGGGGGAAAAATTTCGGAATACCTGAAAAGGAAAAAAGAAAGTCAACCGCTGGAGTATCCAAGCGCAGGTTCAGTGTTTAAAAATCCACCGGGTGATTATGCCGGCAGACTAATTGAGAAAGCGGGCCTCAAGGGAGCGAAAATCGGAGGGGCCATGATATCGGAAAAACACGGCAACTATATTTTGAACACCGGTGGTGCCAAGGCAAAGGATATCCTGGATTTAATGAATCTGGCTCAAGAGACCGTGAAAAAAGAAACCGGCATTCAACTTGAGCCGGAAATTCGAGTTGTCGGTAAATGAAAAATGAGGAAACGCTCTGTCTTAGCTAGTCAGTCTATCAAGAAAAGAAGAAAAAATGGGAGCTTATTCGTGGCATTTAGTTTGATAAACAGGATTGGTTTCGGCTTTGCAAAAATTTTCTGTCTTATTTTAACTGTGGCCATAATAAGTCTTTCCTTTATTTCTATTTACCATTATCTGCTCACTTCTCCTTACATGAAGCTCAGACAGGTGAAAGTTACCGGAGTTGACGGCGAAATAAGGCACGATCTCATCCGGATAGGTGGTTTAAACTCTGAATTGAGTCTTGTGAGTCTTAACCTCAAAAAATTGAAGCAAAAGATGGAGGAACACCCCTGGGTTAGATCAGTCAAGCTGGAAAGGCGATTCCCACACAGCCTGATTATCTTGGCAGAAAAGCAAATTCCATCGGCATTGGTAGTGACGGACAAGATACATTATATGAATCGACAGGGAGAGATCTTTAAGGAAGTGGACGACTCGGAAGAGATAGATTTGCCGATTATCACGGGCGCTTCACGAGATATATTGGAAAATCATGAACAATTGCACAGGGCCGCCCGTGTCATCAGAACTCTGGAGTCGGAGAGGGGTCTTTGGTCATTGGGCGAGCTTTCAGAGATTCATCTGAATAGGAATAGAGGCATGTCTATCTATTTCAGCCACTTTGCCGCAGAGATCAAGGTGACGGTGGAGGACCTTGTAGACAAAATGGACGGGCTAAATAAAGTGGCTGAACATTTGACCAGGACTGGTCGGATTCATCAGGTGGACAGAATCGACTTGGATTACGTTGATGGAGCGGTGGTCTCCTTTAGAAAAGGATGACGGCGTATTTACAGACTGTAATCTGCGAACGAGGTAACAGAGGATGCCTGGAGAAATTATAGTAGGTCTGGATATAGGTACTACCAAAATATGTGCAGTGGTGGGTGAATCCCATCCCGGCGGTGTAGAGATCATTGGTATGGGGAGTCATCCCTCGGAGGGCCTTCGAAAGGGCGTTGTTATTAATATTGAACGTACCGTAGATTCCATAAAGGAAGCTGTGGAAGAAGCCGAAACGATGGCTGGTTGTGAGATCAGTTCCGTTTATGCAGGTATTGCCGGCGGACATATCAAGGGATTTAACAGTGAAGGAGTAATTGCCCTTAAAGAGAAGGAGGTGACTAAGAAAGATATCGACCGTGTCATCGAAGCTGCAAGCGCAGTGGCCATACCTATGGACCGTGAGGTCATTCATACCCTTATCCAGGAATTTATAGTGGATGATCAGGACGGAATCTCGGATCCTTTAGGCATGTCCGGTGTTCGTCTGGAGGCTAAAATTCATATTGTAACAGGTGCCGTTACCTCGGCGCAGAATATTATTAAGTGTGCGAACCGGGCCGGTTTGGATGTACACGATATTATCCTCGAGTCTCTTGCGTCCAGTGAGGCAGTGCTTTCAAAGGAAGAGCGTAATCTCGGCTCTGCCCTAATTGATTTTGGGGGTGGGACGACGGATATGGCAGTGTTTTCAAGAGGGTCTATCAAGCATACATCGGTCCTGCCTTTGGGGGGGGATAACCTGACCTATGACATTGCCATAGGGCTCAGGACACCAAAGTCAGAGGCGGAAAAGATTAAAATTAAATACGGGTGCGGTCTTTCTTCATTGATCGGTAAGGATGAGACCATTGAAGTGCCTGGTGTTGGAGGAAGAAAACCGAGGGTTTTATCAAGGCAAATCCTGGGAGAAATTTTGGAGCCTCGGGTTGAGGAGATATTTACCTTGATCTACGGTGAACTTGTACGAGCTGAATATGAAAATGCCATTAGGTCGGGTGTAGTTGTAACGGGTGGTTCAGCGGAATTACCTGGAGTGCCTGAGTTGGCGGAGCAGATTTTCAATACTCCTGCACGAGTTGGTTATCCTCAAGAAATAGGGGGATTGGTAGAAGTTGTTAATAAACCGATGTATGCAACGGCGGTGGGTCTAGTCCTGTATGGATCAGTGGCGGGAAAAAAGGCCAGAAAGTTCAGAATAAGGGATGTCAACATTTTCAATCGTGTTATGAACAGGATGAAGGGCTGGTTCAAGGATGTAATTTAATACAATTGGCAATTTGCGGTTTAAAAGGTGAATGTTTTATTAACTTAAGCAAAAGGAGGGACATCATGAAATTCCAATTTGTAGAAGAAAAACAGAGGTACAAGGCCAAGATAAAAGTGGTAGGTGTCGGGGGCGCAGGCGGCAACGCAATCAACAATATGATTGCTTCGAATTTAAGGGGGGTTGATTTCATTGCTGCCAATACGGATCGCCAAGATCTTGATCGATCTGCGTGCTCTCACAAGATACAGCTCGGTCCGTCTATAACAATGGGGCTAGGCGCAGGGGCCGATCCGGAAATTGGCAGGACATCGGCAGAGCAAAGTGTCAGTGAAATCAGAGAATGCATAGAGGGTTCCGATATGGTTTTTATAACGGCAGGCATGGGAGGCGGAACAGGCACAGGTGCTTCTCCTGTGATTGCCAAGGAGTGCAAAGAAAGCGACGCCCTGACCGTAGCGGTTGTGACCAAGCCCTTTACATTCGAAGGTCAAAAGCGGATGAAAAGGGCCATGGAAGGAATCGAGAAACTCAAGGAAGAGGTTGACAGCCTCATTATAATTCCCAATGAACGCCTTAAGACTTTGGGAGGCAAAAACACGACTTTCAAAGACCTGATTGTACGTGCGGATGATGTTCTTCTCCAGGCTGTTAGAGGGATCTCCGATTTGATCATGAACAACGGCTTTATAAACCTGGATTTCGCAGATGTAAAAAAGGTGATGGAGCAGATGGGTCCCGCTATCATGGGAATGGGAGTAGCATCCGGGGAAAATAGGGCCGCTGAGGCCGCACAGAAGGCGATCAACAGCCCTCTCATGGAAGATATATCAATCGACGGCGCTAGGGGGGTACTTATGAACATAACCGGTCCTTCCGACATGACCATGGATGAAATCAATGAGGCATCCAACTATATTAAAGGAGAGGTTCATCAGGACGCTGATATTTTTTGGGGTGTGGCATTTGATGACAGCATGGGGGATGAGGTCAAGGTGACCGTTATTGCAACCGGAATAGAGGGTGGCGGTAATGCCTTTTACAGAAGGCACAGCATTAGTCATGTCAGCGAATTCGCCAATGTGGTAAACCTCAGAGATCCGAGGCCGGAAGAGATTGAAGAGGAATGGTCGGTCAGAATGGACGGTGAGATACTGGATATACCCACTTTCCAAAGAAAGGAGACTGGTACGGAGGAGCCCGAAGATAACGGCTGGATTAGAACTAAGAAAAAAGGTTTGTTTAGCAGGTTTAATTTCAAGGATAACCTAGATTACCCAACTTTTCTAAGGGCGAAAGCTGACTGATTTTAGGCGTTCAGCGGTCAGCAATAAGCCATAAGCTGTTGACCTGAATTGGAAGGTTGACAGGTTGGAAACAGGAGACTTCAAGGGAATGAAAATAAAGGTCGCTTGAAAATAGGTCGGGAACGTGCCTAGTGATATTATTTCCCTGTACCGGGCCAGGTTGGCCAAAGAAAGGGGAACTGTCAAAAAAGATCGTGGCGGCAAGCTCTCTATTGCCCTGGTCTATCCAAACTATTATCGCCTCGGCATGTCAAACCTTGGTTTCCAGATCGTTTATCATCTTTTTAACGAAAGGCCCGATGTTGTTGCAGAGCGCGTTTTCCTGCCTGAAGGTCAAGAATTGTCCCTCTACCTCCAGTCAGGAAACGCGCTGCTGTCGCTGGAGTCTCAAATCCCACTTCAAGTATTCCACCTCGTGGCTTTTTCCCTTTCCTTTGAGAACGACTATCCTAACATACTGAAGATCTTAGAACTGGGAAAGATTCCCCTTCTGGCTGAAGAACGCCTTGATCCGTGCCCCCTTGTCATGGCGGGAGGCATCACCACCTTCCTGAATCCTGAACCCCTGGCGTCTTTTATTGATTTTTTTCTGCTGGGAGAGGCCGAGGCCAGCCTGAACAGATTTGTAGACCTTTTTTTAGAAATCGGGTTTATAAATACCTGTCGAGAAGAAGTTTTGAAGGGTCTCGCTAAAAATATGAACAGTCTGTATGTTCCATCCCTCTATCAACCGGAATACCAGAAAGACGGCGGCCTCAAGTCTTTTTTTCCTAAAGACAGAGATGTGCCTGAAAAGATAAGGAGAACATATCTTTTTAAAGGCGGATCTGTAGACGGGCAGGTTCCCATGTCCAAAATAATAACGCCCGATACGGAATTCAGCGACAAAATTTTGATCGAAATGGGAAGGGGTTGCGGACGTTCCTGTAGATTCTGTGCCGCCGGCTATGTCTATCGTCCCCCAAGATTTTATAGGGAAACAGACCTAATATCATCAACCGAAAAGGCCCTGGAAAAATGCGATCAGGTCGGGTTATTGGCAGCGGCAGTCTCAGATATTCCCGGGATAGAAAATGTGACATCCATGATAGTGAAAGAAGGACGAAGTTTTTCTGTCTCGTCCTTGAGGGCCGACAGCCTTACAAAGAGACTCCTCGTACATCTTAAGCGGGCAGGGCAAAAAACTCTGGCAATTGCACCAGAAGCCGGATCGGAAAGGCTGCGAAGGGTCATAAATAAACATTTGACAAGAAAGAATATCATGGATTCCGTAACACTGATTTCGGAGACGTCAGATTTTTCTGTTCGACTTTATTTTCTTATTGGTCTTCCCACTGAGACCAGAGGTGACGTGGAAGAAATTGTTGATCTAATTAAGGGAATTAAGCACCATATGGTCAAGGCTTCCTCGGGACTCGGCAGAATAGGCAAAATAATCGTTAGCGTTAATTGCTTTGTCCCTAAACCTTTTACCCCTTTTCAATGGTTTCCTCTGGATCAGCTATCCTCACTCAAGGAGAAGCAGAAGTTGATAAGAAGGGCCCTTGGCAGAGAGGGCGGCATAAAGGTAAATTCCGATTTTCCCAAGTGGTCTTATGTCCAGACGTTGCTTTCAGTTGGGGACAGAAGGGCAGGTGAAATCCTGCATGCATCCCACAGGTTTGGTGGGGACTGGACAAAAGCGCTTCGTTTCTCCGAAGTGAATCCTGACTTTTTTGTTTACCGCCCAAAAGAGCTTGATGAAGTCCTGCCGTGGGATTTTATTGACGGCGGAATTTCAAAAACCCATTTAATTACCGAATACAGGCTGGCTCTTGAGGGCAAGGAATCAGATATCTGCAATGTGGGTGAGTGTTTTCGTTGTGGGGTATGCAGTAGGAGTGAGCAATAGATTTGGCTTGAGATCCTTTACTGACTGGTAGTTTTGTATGTCTTATGGGTGTAATAGATACGGTAAAAGGCGGTAAAATGGGTAGAGATAGCCAGGAACCAGAGTGCTATAATGAGGAAATTAAAAATAGACCCGGCCGCCAAGATGATAATCCTTTCTGCTCTTTCCATAAGTCCGACAGCACATTTCGGAATAACGAGTTCGGACCGGGCACGGACATAGCTAACCAGGAATGCGCCGCATATAATAACAAGAACAAGGATTACATTTCCAATCTCACCCTTTTTGGCGAAATATGTAAGAACTCCCGCAAAGATTAGAAAGTCAGAATAGCGATCAACTACAGAGTCGTTAAAAGCCCCTATTTTTGAAGCCGAATCCCCCGCCCGTGCCACAGCACCGTCCAGCATGTCAAAAAAACCTGCCAGAAGGATGACTATACCTCCCCAAACAATGAACCCACGGTAGTAACAATAGGCAGCAATACCATTTATTATGAGGCCGATAAGGGTGAGGTTATTAGGCGTTATTTTATGACGATGTAAAAATAAGGCGATGCCAGTCAGGATTCCTTCAATCCTATTTCCTACTATTCTTCTTAACATAATGCGTATTTCGTGGCTATAAAAACAAAAATTTGCAAAAGCTATTAGTAAGGTACACCAGTGAATGCAAGTGGGTTTCGAAGACCTTTTCGGCGATGCCAGTTTCCTCAAGGCGTTATCTATTATTTATATCTCGGATCATCAACAAGGTAAAGCAAAATGCTTGCTGTCATCCTGTGCTGTAGCTACTAACTCAAACACACGCACAGGTCATCATAGGCAACCGTCACCCTGTACGGCAGCCCGAAATCTGACATGATCCGTTTTACGGTCTTTTGCCATTGTTCCTGGTTCAAAGGGATCGGATAGGGATCTCCTCCCGATGGAGGCCTTAGAGGGTCTTTAGGTGGGCGTTTTTTTGCATTGGTATTTGCGGAATCACCCTTCACCATATCGGCATCCCCGATATGTACTAGAAAAGTTTCTTTTTTGGGTTTTAGGAGGTCTATGAAATAGATTGCCCTCTGAAGACTCATATGATGGGGGCGATTAGTGATCGGTTCATTCAGCCAGAAGGACTGGATAATCAGGTAGTCAGGGTTGATAAGTTCTGGAGGGACCTCAGGAATATCCATGAAATCAGAAGTATACACTAAACGAATTTTATTTTCGAATTGATCCTTTGATCTCACGGCAAATCCTACAGATCCCTTTGCAAAATCACCGTGTTCGGTTTTGAAAGGCAGAACATCGAATTCTCCCTGCTGAAACCACTTGCCAGGCTCAACTTTATTAACCTTTATTACCTCCATTTGTTCCAGATAAGCAAATCTGGGGCCTATAACTTCCCAGCTTTCGGCAGTAAGATAGACCGGAATCGGACGAAAGGCGTCTTTTGGAACATTGCGTTTATAGACGAAAAGTTCATCAAGGCCCATGTAGTGATCACCGTGTTCATGACTGATCAGGACCCCGTCTATCCTATCTACCCGGTTCCTCAGGAGCTGGGCCCTGATGTCGGGGCCGCAATCCAAAAGCAGGTTGGTTTCGTTTGAAATAAGGAGTGCGGTTCGCTCTCTTTTTTCTTTTCTTTTTCGCATCTCACGGCATATGAGACAGTCGCAGTTTATTTCCGGAACACCCCATGCGCCGCCCGTGCCAAGAAAAGTAATATTCATATGTGTTGTCCT
>CAZUHR010000007.1:7065-24796 GCA_964620335.1 uncultured Desulfobacteraceae bacterium | reverse complement strand
AGCTTAACCCTTTAGTAACGATCAGTCAATAGGGAATACACCCTTATCAGCCAATGAGGAGGCAAATCGCCTTGATTTAGGTTTTTTCTTTGTGCTAAGGTGCATTGTCCAGTACCTCAATTTTGCATAAACAATATTGAAGGAGTTAAGAAAAAACGTGACTGCTCACGTAGTCAGGCTGAAGGCGTTTAGACTGAAGACTGAAGGGAAATAGTCTTTAGTTTTCTGCCTAAATAACCTGAGTAGTAAGGTCTAAAACCCACGAATCTTTATTTGGTGCCGCGATCAGGGCGAAAGGAGGGCAAGATATGGCAGGTGTGAACAAGGTGATACTGATTGGAAGACTGGGGAGAGATCCGGAGGTGAGATATACGCCCAGCGGCGCGGCAGTAGCCAATTTCAGCATTGCCACATCAGAGGAATGGAAAGACAAAGACACGGGCGAAAAACAGGAACGAACCGAATGGCATAAGATCGTGGCATGGAGACGTCTTGGAGAGATCTGCGGGGAATACCTTCATAAGGGCAGTCAAGTTTATATTGAGGGGAGGTTGCAAACAAGGCCCTGGGAAGACCGTGACGGGAACAAGCGGTATACTACCGAAATAGTCGCTCAAGCAATGCAGATGTTGGGCCCTGCAGGTCAAGAGGGCAGGGCGGAGTCAACAGGTGAGCGCCATCCCGTGGAGGAACCCATCGGCATCCCGGAAGATGATATCCCTTTTTGAACTTATAATTGCTTGATCTGTAGCCTCCGGGCCTCCGGCCCGAAGATCGCGGTCAGAGAGAGGTGGCGGACTTAAGTTTGAAGGGGAATGCAACTATGTTTTCTCTTCATCTATTTCTTTTCCTTCTTCAGGGGTCGTTATTTTTTCCGGTGATTCGTGAGTGGCCTTTTTGAAATTTTTAATTCCTTTTCCTATCCCACTGCCTATCTCAGGAAGCTTCCCCGCCCCGAAGATGATCAGGATAATGATCAATATGATAATCAATTCCGGCATTCCTATCCCAAACATTGGTATTCCTCCGCTTGAATGATTTCCGGTTGATGCTGTTCTTAAGTAATCAGCCGGAAACGGTGTGCAAATTTATTGGCTCTTTCTAATTATCAAGTTCTTCGATTAGCTGTTCGAATTCGACGGAATCTTTGAACTCTTTGATGGCCTGCTGAAAATCGAACCAGGCAGACCATAATTTCACCCATTGCCGGTTATGCCAGAAGGCAGCGGATTCCTTTTTTCCACTTTTCATTTCCATGTACTCTTTAAATTCAGCGCGGCAACTCTCACACAGGTAAAAATTGGAGGGAGAGGAGGGCGGTGCATGGGGTGAATCGCCGGTGGTCAAATGATAACCGCACATGGCACATTTGAAATGGCACGAAGAGCACTGGACAATCCTTTGAAGCGTTTCCATCTTCCCTCGATGGGTCTCTGCCTGCAGCTTCCGCTTCTTGTCTTCAAGGCGATTGGTGATATTCAGGACTTTGTTCATGGATATGTGATGCCCTATTGCTTTGCCCTGTATGGCGCATGGAGAATGAAAGCCTACTTACGTTTTCGGTTTCGAATTATTAAAACCGTATCACATCAAGCGTGTTTTTGATTTTATCATCAAGCCTGTACAGAGTCAAGAGGAGTCCGGACAATGTCAAGCCTTTCCCATAACCATGGATGCCGTCTTGCCAACGGACCCGAGGTCCAGGGCAACTGTAATTCCGGCATCCTGAAGGGCCTTTATTTTATTTTCGGCCTTGCCCTCACCGCCCGAGATAATCGCCCCTGCATGGCCCATTCGTCTACCGGGAGGTGCTGTCTGACCTGCTATGAATGCAATGACAGGCTTGTTAAATTCCTTCTGAATATAGTAGGCCGCTTCTTCTTCCGTAGTACCGCCGATCTCTCCGATGAGAACCACACCTTTTGTTTCAGGGTCCACCTTAAATCTTTTGAGATGATCGATAAAGGTGGTGCCGATAATGGGGTCACCGCCAATACCAATGCAGGTGGACTGTCCAAAACCTGCCCTCGTTAATTGATCGACCACCTCATAGGTAAGGGTCCCGCTCCTTGAAATGACCGCCATTTCACCCGGCCTGTGTATGGGGCCCGGCATAATGCCCACCTTGGTTTTTCCGGGAGATATAATACCTGGACAATTGGGGCCTATAAGGACCGAGTTTTTATCCTTTAAAAAGCTGGCTACATTGACCATGTCAAGTATGGGAATGCCTTCCGTAATACACACAATGACGCTCAGGCCTGCGGATGCCGCTTCCATGATGGCATCACCTGCAGACGGGGGAGGAACAAAAATACAGGAGACATTTGCGCTTTCTTTTTCAACAGCCTCATATACCGTGTTAAAGACCGGTACGCCGTCAATCTGTTTGCCTCCCTTTCCCGGTGTAACCCCTGCAACAACCGCCGTACCGTAATTGAGCATCTGTTTCGTATGAAAAGTTCCTTCGCGTCCCGTAATGCCCTGTACAACCACTCTGGTTTTTTCATCTACAAGTATGCTCATAATCAACCTTTATGGAATCGCTGTGCGATTTCATGCAACGTTCCGCTTCGCGGTACTTTCAAATATGAACTCTTATCCTGCTTTTGAAACCTGTTTGGCAACCAACTCAGCCGCTTCAACAAGATTATTTGCCAAAAGGAATTTCAGGTCGGAGCTTTCAAGTATCTCTCTCCCTTCTTCCACGTTCGTGCCCTCCAACCTGACTATCAAGGGCACCCTGATACTTGTTTTTTTTGCTGCAGCCAAGATACCCCTGGCCAGTACGTCGCACCTCAAAATTCCGCCAAAAATATTAATGAGGATCGCCTTAACCCGTGTATCCTTGAGAATGATTTCGAGACCCTTGGAGACCATCTCCTCGCTGGCTCCTCCACCAATATCCAAAAAATTTGCAGGTTCCGCACCAGCCATTTTTATGACGTCCATGGTCGCCATTGCCAGACCCGCACCGTTCACCATAGCCCCAATATTGCCGTCCAGGCGAATGTAATTGAGATGGTATTTCTCCGCCATAAACTCGAGGGGATCCTTTTCCCTGCTATCATCGAGTTCTAAGAGTTCCTTATGCCTGAAAAGTGCGTTGTCATCAATATTGATTTTGGCATCCAGCGCAATGACCCTTCCGTCTTTAGTGGTTGCAAGAGGATTAATTTCAACGAGCAAACAATCAAGTGTCAGGAAGATCCTGTACGCATTTTCCATAACAGAAACAAAGCTTCTTATGGCCGCCGGCGAGGGGGGTGGGTCCAGTCTGTAAATCAGGTTTCTTGCCTGGTGGGGCATCCACCCAACCACGGGATTAACATACTCCTTGAGGATAAGTTCCGGGGATTGAGTGGCGACTTCTTCAATATCCATACCCCCTGCCTGGCTGAAGATCACAACTGGTTTAGCAGTTGATCTGTCAATGGCTATGCTCAGGTAATACTCCCGGTCGATATCTATACCTTCTTCAATGAGTACCTGGTTTACTATGACGCCGTCAGGCCCTGTCTGCTTTGTTACCAGTGGTTTACCGAGGAGGGACTCTGTGTCAGTGACCACCTCATATGGGTAATGCGCCACCTTGACGCCACCCCCTTTTCCTCGGCCGCCGGCGTGTATCTGGGCCTTGATCACCCATGGGGGGCCTTTTATGATTTGAACCACTTTGGTGGCCTGATCAGAGTTTGTTACAAGCTGACCGTTTGGGATAGGTATCCCTGCTTTCCAAAGGATGTCTTTGGCCTGAAATTCGTGTAATTCCATTATGTTGATATGTTACGGTCTTTAATATCTGCTTAATATCCCGGTAAAGACTCGGGGCTGTTCAACAAGGATTTCCAGAAAAAAGCAGGTTTTTATCATCTCGTATTTATTATCCTTCGATTCAATTGTCAAGCCGGACGGGTTTAAATAGTTTCAGACGATAATGCCTCAGTTCTTCGAGGGATTCTTTTATATCGCCCAATGCAAGATGTGTTTTCTGCTTCCGGAAAGGCGGAAGTGAAGGATACCACCTCCTGGCCAGTTCCTTGATTGAGCTTACATCTATATTACGGTAGTGTAAAAAGGCCTCCAGGCGGGGCATTTGTTTTATCAAAAACCGGCGGTCCTGCCAGACAGAATTGCCGCAAAGCGGGCATTGTCTCTCGTTACAATATTGGCGGAGAAAATCCAATGTTTCCTGTTCAGCCTTCCGGCAGTTAAAGGACGAGGTCTTGACGCGATTCATAAGTCCTGATGATTGATGCTGTTTGTGACTCCACTCATCAATTGAAGAAAGAATACTTTCGGGATAATTTATTGCAATTTCAGGGCCTTGAGCAACGATATCAAGTTGGTCATTGGTTATAATGGTTGCTATTTCAATGATGACGTGCCTTTCAGGATCAAGCCCTGTCATTTCCAGGTCTATCCAGATAAGATATTTGTTGGCTTTGTTTTCTGTTTTCATTTAGCATCACCCCTAAGCCAAAGTTGACAGTCTCGCAATAAGTCGAAAATTGTGTCATTGCGAGGCTGACGAAGGATGCCGAAGCAATCTCCTGATTTCAAGCTGTTACTGCCAATGAGATTGCTTCGTCGCTGAGTTTATCCTGAGCATAACCGAAGGACTCCTCGCAATGATAGGTAAAATGTCTTTTTACGAGACCATCAAAAGTTTCACCATGAAATATTTATTTACATTCTGTCTATTTTCTATCGAAAATCATTCATGCTGACCAGAAGAATTTAGTACAGTTTTGAACATTTTCAAGAATTTCGATCGAATTGAGTCTTTCCGGTCATGCAGTATACGGTCTTAACCAATAAAAAGACCATTTAAAGGCTTTTCCTGTTTGTAAAGATCCTGATAACTGATATATAAAGTGTAAATACTAGTCCATATCATATATTGCCGGACCAAACATGCCCGCTTAGAGACAAAAGGCGCGGTATGTCACTCTTCTTAAGTCCGCATCTACTCCTACGCTGCTAAGCGGCCCTCGATGCGGCCTGCCGGAACAGAGGGATTTGGATTCCATTGGGCCATTGCAATGCAGACTGCGACTCGGGCCGCAGCACAGGCAAGAGGAATTTTGATCCGAAAGATGCGTCCTTTCGAAGAGCCCCATACCGCGCCTGCCGCACGGCGGGCAAGCCCTCCACACTGACGGCGGGCAAGCCCTCCATACTGACGGCGGGCAAGCTTCGCTTTGATGGTTGTAAATCAGGGGCATGGGGTCTGTATACAGGCCAAGGTCCGGGCTCGATTCTTATATATCATCAACCAAGGTAGACCCGTAAAGCTATGTTATCTACTGAGAAAAGAGACTGTGAGATCTGGGCAATCGGTGGCGGGAAGGGAGGCGTAGGCAAGAGTTTTATTATCAGTAGTATGGGCAACTATCTGGCGTCAAAAGGGAAAAAGGTTGTTCTGATTGATGCGGATTTTGGAGGCGCAAATCTCCACACCTTTCTTGGTGTTAGCAAACCAAAGTTTACCTTGACGGATTTCTTTGACAATAAGTTGCCCCTTAATGAGCTTATTGTTGATAGCAATATTGAAAATCTGGGGCTGCTGATCGGGACAATCCGTTCACTAGCGCCTGATAGCATTAAATACACGCAGAAGCTCAAACTTTTTAGGCACGTTGAGGGACTTGATACCGATTATATTCTCATTGACCTTGGAGGTGGAACACACTTCAATACGATTGATACGTTTCTGCTTGCTGACAAGATGTTAATCGCAGTTGTTCCCGAAATAATAGCAATAGAAAACGTGTACTATTTTCTTAAAAATATCCTTTTCAGGAAACTTGTAAATGCTTTTGGCGCCCACGGCCTAAAACATGTTGTTAGGGATGCCTGGCAAAACAGGGGGGAGAACAATGTAAAGAACTTCAAGCAATTCATTGATCATTTAACGGGTATGTCGGAATCAATCAGGCAAATAATTGCTGAAGAATTGTCCCGTTTAACGATTTATATTATCTTGAACCAGATCAGGACCAGCGAAGATGTAATGATTGGAAATTCCGTAAAGAGCATCTGCATAAAATACTTTGGTCTCAATGCTCAATACATCGGATACGTCGAACATGATGACTTTATCTCCAGGTGCATAAATAAAAGGCTAGCTTTTATGGAGACGTACCCGACATCGCGTTGTGCCAAAGAGATAGAAAGGCTTACTGAGAATCTCTTAGAGGGGAGGCAATTAGGTATTAAGACTCAGACATGAACCGGGAAGAATACAGTAAATACTTTGAGATTCTTGAACTTTCAACTGATTCGTCATTAACGGAGGTAAGAAAGGCATATTTGCATCTGAAAGACCTTTATTCAAAAGCCTCAATTGTGACATTGGCCGTTGAAAATGAAACTTCTGAGGATCTCAATAAACAAATACTTCTACAGGTTGAAGATGCATACATAAACCTGTTATCCCTTTATAAAGAGGAAGGCAGGACCCCGGAAAGAGACATCAAAAATATTGTATCGGGTGTTACCATTTTTAATGGGCCGGCACTAAGGGAGATAAGAGAAAGACTTTCCATTGATTTACGTGATGTTTCCCTTGTAACAAAGATACAGATTCAGCACTTAGAGAATATCGAGCTTGAAAAATACGAGGCCCTTCCCGTTGAGGTGTATATCAGGGGTTATGTTGAAGGCTATGCCAGGTATTTGTCTCTTGACCCTAAAAAAGTGGCGGATGATTACATGAGCGAATATTATGTGTGGAAAGAGGCTCAGAAACAAAAAAAGAAAAAACGGCGGTAGTTGGCTTCCCGAGACCTTTGCCTAACTGCTGTTTCGGTCATTGCGAGGAGTGACCCGTCCTCCGTAGTAGTGCTACTGCGGAGGGTGGAAGCGACGAAGCAATCTCATTGAATTTGTTGCAAAAGCGAGATTGCTTCGCAATGACAATTTCGGTATTTATAAAAGGTCTCTTTCCCATGTTGCTGTGAAAAGATTTCTCGCAAAACTGGGTATCCTTGGTGGGATGCTTTTAGGTCTCCCATTTATGGGTGTACTTCTGGCCGGTTTTCCTGTGGACCGGTATCTTGAATTTCCCCCCGAGACGGAGTATGTCACACACACGTCTTTTTCATGGGTCGTTTTTGTAATCTACGGCCTTTTCATTTTTGCGACGATATTTCCCCTGCTGTTGAAAGGGATACAGGCCGTCAGGCGGGCAGAGACCAAGAGTTCAATTTTAAGTCCTTTTCCCTGGTGGGGGGGTCTCGGAATTCTGACAGGTTTGATCTCCTGGGTCCTCGCGTGGACACGTTTCCCGTGGTTTGAAATATTTCAGCCCTACACTTTCACCCCTCTCTGGCTCTCCTTTATCCTCGTCATAAATGCCTTGACACACCGTCGAAAGGGCCGTTGCATGATGCTTGATCGCCCGGCATTTTTCCTGCTGCTTTTCCCTACAAGTGCCGCCTTCTGGTGGTTTTTTGAATACCTGAACCGGTTTGTTCAGAACTGGCATTATGTGGGTGTCCGGTTTGATGCATGGGAATATTTCTGGTATGCAACCCTGCCTTTTTCTACGGTCCTCCCTGCGGTCCTGGGTGCCAGGGAATGGATCCTTACTTTTTCATGGGTTGAGAAAGGATTTGCAAGGTTTTTTCCTATCTCGGTTTCAAAACCCAATGTCCTGGCATGGGCTCTTTTAGTTGTATCAGGGGCCGGGTTGGCAGGCATAGGTGTATGGCCCGATTATCTCTTCCCTCTCCTCTGGGTATCCCCCCTCCTCATCATTGTCTCTCTCCAGGTCATTATGGGAGAAAGTCATATACTTTCAGCAATTAATGAAGGCGACTGGCGTCTGGTTGTATGTTCCGCCCTGGCAGCCCTGTTTTGCGGATTTTTCTGGGAGATGTGGAACTTTTTCAGCCTGGCCAAATGGGAATACAGCATCCCTTTTGTTCACCGCTACCAAATTTTTGAGATGCCTGTTCTGGGGTATGCGGGTTATTTGCCTTTCGGACTGGAGATTGCCGCAATAGAGAAGATGATGAAAAAGAACAGCAATAAATAGGCCTGGATTACCGGGTTGAAGATGGCAACTTGTCAATAGATGGGTGGCAAGCTTTATCTATATTTAAAATATTGACATAATTTCTAAATAGTTTTAACTATAATTAAAACTATTTAGGAGGCGCCTGTGATAAAAGACTATATTACCAGACAACATTATATTGATACAGTAAAGCCATACATTGGCAAAGATATTATTAAGGTAATAATTGGCCAGAGGAGAGTCGGTAAAAGTTATCTCCTTTTTCAGATTATGGATGTGGTCCGTGCCAACGATCCTGAAGTGCAGATTATTTACATCAACAAGGAATTATATGAGTTTGATTTTATACATAATTACAAGGTATTATTGGAATATATCAGAAATAAGGCAGGAGGAAAAAAGAACTGTTGTGTTTTTATTGATGAAGTTCAGGATATCGATCAGTTTGAAAAAGCCTTGCGCAGTCTCTTTGCCGAGGGTGGGTATGATATTTACTGCACCGGGAGCAATGCCGGGCTGCTTTCAGGGGAGCTGGCCACTTATTTAAGCGGTCGGTACATAGAGATAAAGGTATTCTGTTTATCCTATATCGAATTTATTAAATTCCATAAGCTAAAAAACACGCCTGAAGCTTTTCTGAAATATATCAAATACGGAGGGCTTCCCTATCTAATCAATCTGGAACTGACAGAAGATATCGCCTACGACTATCTGAAAAACATCTATAACACGATTCTTTTCAAGGACGTTGTCAAAAGGCACAGGATCAGAAATATAGGGTTCCTTGAGAGATTGACCACATATCTGGCAGATAATACCGGGGCCGTTGTTTCGGCAAAAAAGATAAGTGATTTTCTGAAATCCCAGAAAACAAATATTTCACCAAATGTTGTTCTTAACTATCTTTCACATCTTGAATCGGCCTTTTTTATATTAAAGGTGCGACGATCCGAAATTGCCGGTAAAAAGATATTCGAAATCGGTGAAAAATACTATTTCGAAGACTTGGGCTTGAGACATACGATTATTGGATACCGGCAGGCTGATATCGGCAGGATACTGGAAAATCTTGTTTTTATTCACCTGAAAAGATCAGGGTATGACATAACCGTGGGTAGGATTGGGGGAAAAGAGATCGATTTCGCATGTGAAAAACAAGGGGAAAGGCTTTATGTGCAAGTTGCATATATGATAACCGATCAAGCGGTTCATGATCGGGAATTCGGCAACCTCTTGGAAATTAAGGACAATTTTCCCAAAATCGTGGTCTCGATGGACGAGATAACAGGAGGAAAATTCAAGGGAATAAGGCATATGAATATAAGAGATTTTTTGGTTACGGATTTAATATAAAACCGTGCTGATTTTATCACCGGAGGATTATCTAATGGCCGGAAAACCAACTTATGAGGAATTAGAAAAAGGTCAAAGAGTCAGAAAAAGAAGTGAAGAGTCGCAGGTAGGCTGGTGATAAAGGCCAAATTTAATCTTGATATTTAAATTTGTCCATGCTATGAAATTTTCTATGCTTTCCAGGATCTTAGAGACTACAGTAAAAAAAGCTATGAAGACCTTTCCGGCTGTATTAATCACAGGACCGAGGCAGTCAGGAAAGACCACTCTTTTGACCGAAAGATTTGCCGGGACACATCAGTTTGTCTCGCTGGAGAATCCGGATATTCGGGCCAGGGTCCAGGAGGATCCTATCGGTTTTCTGAGAGCAAATCCACCTCCCATAATTCTGGATGAAATACAGTATACTCCTGAATTGCTTCACTATATAAAATCATCTGTCGATAAGGACCGAACGCCCGGGCAATGGCTACTGTCAGGCTCCCAAAACTTCTCTCTCATGCAGGGTGTCAGTCAATCACTATCCGGGAGGGTAGCCGTATTGTCCTTACTGCCGTTCTCTATTGGTGAAAGCCATGGATTTGGAGACGGGCAGTTAGATATTGATATGATCCTCAAGAATGTCTTTTTTGATTACGAAAAAGCGGATAAAGTGAGGGATAAAAGTCCTTCTCCTGCATTGGATGATTGGCTGCTGCGGGGAGCATATCCGGAAATCAGGGCGAACAGGGACGTTGACCGGCAACTTTGGTGTGCAAGCTACATCCAGACATATCTGGAGAGAGACGTACGACAAATCTTAAACGTGGGGGATCTCAATACATTCAATCGGTTTTTGAGACTATGTGCGGCCCGAACCGGTCAAATCCTTAATATGTCTGAGTTGGCGAGGGATGTGGGCATGAGTGTCCCTACAGTAAAAAAGTGGCTTAGTGTCCTCGAAGCCAGCTATCAGATATTTCTCCTGCCACCCCATTTCAATAATCTGGGTAAACGGATCATAAAGAGCCCAAAACTCTATTTTATTGATACCGGAATAGCCACCTTTCTGCTCGGTCTTCATGCGAGTGAACCCACGTTACAAGGCCCTATGATTGGGCCGCTTTTTGAAACCATGGTTGTTTCTGAATGGATTAAGGCCTTCTATCACAGGGGAGAAAGACCTGAATTGTATTACTGGCGCTCAAAGACAGGTATAGAGGTTGACCTTATCGTGGACCGAAATGGCATACTCTATCCTATAGAGATCAAGGCAACAACCACTCTGCTTCCTGCCCATGCTGAATCCCTGAACAGATGGCGAGCTTTGGCCGGGAATTTGGCTTCAGAAGGGATTATCGTGGCGAACATATCCGAAACATTGAGGTTCAAGAATTGTCAAGCCATTCCATGGGAAAAGGGACTGGATAGGGTCTGAAAAAACTCTTGACTTAGTCTATCTATTTGAAATTAAGAGGCGAGAAAACATGCCGACAAAGATTAATATTCATGAAGCAAAAACGCACTTTTCCAAGATCCTGGCTTGAGTGAGAAATGGTGAGGAAATCATTATTGCCAAGGCCGGCGAACCGGTTGCCCGCATGGTTCCTTTAGTAAACAGAAAAAATCTACGTATTGCAGGGAATGCCAAGGGAAAAATTACCATAGTACTTGATTTTGACGCACCATTACCGGAATCTATTTTAAAATCGTTTAAGAAATGGATAAATTCGAAAAGTCATGAGTTTTCAACATCTGACAAAGAAAATTTGATCTGTTGAATGTTGAGATCTCTCTACACAAAGGGGGAAGTTATGCCTTTTGAATACCTTGTATTTCCCTCGGCCGGTTCCCTGTCCGTGGCCGTCGTGGCGGCATTCATTTTCATCCTGCAAATCTGGTTTTCCAGAAAGCGGGCCGAATTCAGGTGGCACCGGTGGGCGGCGGCCATCTCGTTTTCCACCATCATCTACGCGGTCGGCATTTTACTCGAGTACAATACCCCAGAAGGCCCGATCAACAGATTCGGCGGGCTCCTTGAATGGACCGCCGTCATCTTTCTGGTTCACGCTCTGTACGGTTTTATCTTCTCCCGCCTGAATATACCTTCACGAAGATATCATCTTGCGGCCGGAGGGCTTCATGCTCTCATCCTGATTCTGCTCTGGTCCACTAATATCTTCGTCAGCGATCATTTTGTCGCAAGACACTTTCTTACTCTGGGGAAACCATTTGTGGAAGCGGATCTCGGGCCCCTTGGGCCGATTTTTATGCTATATGCCCTCGGCGCCTCAATAAATGCGATTAGGCTTTGGATCGTGAAGGAAAAAGAAATGGAAGCGCATTCCCGTGCCTATGTGTGGGGCGCTTCTTTCTGGATCCTTCTGGGCGCCCATGATGCGGCGCTTGCAGTGGGTTTTCCCTCTGTTCAATATGTCATGGAATACGGGTTCCTGGGTTTTTCAGCCGCACTTTTCTACACCATGTTCAGCGACTATCTTCGGACGTCGGATGCGTTGGCACAAACAAATGTCATGCTCCGAAAAGCGATGGAAATGCGAAAGCGGCTGGAGGACGCCCTTCGAAAGAGCGAGCAGCAGCATCGAAACCTCGTCGAAAACATCAACGACGTCATATACGCAATCGATCTCGAGGGGAATGTCACCTATATCAGTCCGGTCGTCAAATCGGTCATGGGATACACACCGTCGGAGATCGTCGGCCGGCACTTTTCCGAATTCATCCATAATGAGGACCTGGCGTTTGTCATGAAGCGGTTCGAGGAAACCCTGTCCGGTCATCTTAACCCCTGGGAATACAGGCTTTTATCCAAATCGGGAGAATATCGCTGGGTTAGATCCTCCAGCCGGCCTATCATAGACGATCATCGTGTGACCGGGCTTCAGGGGGTGTTCATAGACATTACCGAACACAAGCGGGCTGAGGCGGCGCTGCGAGAGAAATCTTTGCAGGCCCAGCGGCTGGCAGACGAGCTGGAGCTGATCATCGACGGTATTCCGGGACTGGTTTTTTTCAAGGATACGGAAAACCGCTTTATCCGCGCGAACAAATTCATGGCGGATGCGCACCAGATGACCAAGAAGCAGTTGGAAGGCACCAGCGTCTTTGAACTCTATTCCCGTGAAATGGCCCAGGCCTACTTCGAAGACGACCTTGAAGTCATGCGGAGCCGCAAGCCTAAGCTCAATATTGATGAGACGTGGGAGACGGAGTACGGCACCCGGTGGGTCAACACGAGCAAGATCCCTTACATGAATGAGAATGGAGAAATTACCGGCGTGATCGGCCTGTCGCTGGATATCACGGAGCGCAAGAAAGCGGAGGAGGCGCTGCGGGAGAGTGAGGAAAAGTACCGATCTTTGGTGGAGTCTACCGAAGATTCTATATACCTGGTTGATAGGGAATGTGCGTATTTGTTCATGAATAAAATACATCTATCAAGGTTCGGTGTGAAAGCGAATGAAGTCATTGGGAGAAGGTACGACGATTTTCATTCTAAAGATGAAACAAAAGAATTTAAAGCAGGGGTAAACGAAGTCATAAAAACAGGAAAGTCAAATCATTATGTCTATCAAAGCGAAAGAGCCGGTGGATATTACCTCCGGACATTGAGTCCAGTTAAAGACCTGGAAGGGAATATAGCTGCCGTGACAGTGGTCTCAAAAGACATCACCGAACTTATACAGGCGGAGAAAGATTTAAAGCAAGCCAATGAAAAACTTTTGAGAGAGCATAATCAAAGGAAAATATTATCCAAGAGGCTCATTGATCTTCTGGAAAAAGACCGCCGGCAGATCGCCATGGAACTTCATGACCACATCGGTCAAATTTTGGCCTCGCTCAAGATGGACATTGAGATGATCCATGGGAAATTGGGGCCTGAACACAGGGAGTTGGGAGGCCGGATAGCAGCAGCTCAAGAAAGAACAACCCAAGCCATAAAGGATGTTAAGAATATCTCTCGCGGTCTGAGGCCCGGCATGTTGGATGCTCTTGGTTTGGTCCCTTCCCTTCGTGGGCTATTCAACGAAATTCAAGGGCAGACGGATATCGATATTCATTTTTTTAGCCGAAATGTTCCAAAAAGATTCGGCCCTGAAAAGGAGCTTGCCTTGTTCCGCATTGCACAGGAAGCAATGAATAATATTGTCAAGTATGCCCTGGCCAAAAAGGTTTTTGTGAATCTGGTCAGGAAAGGCGAAGAGCTATCATTGAGCATAGAAGATGACGGTATTGGTTTTGATCAATACAAGGTCATGAAGGCCACGGGAAAGGAACTGACTTTGGGGCTCCTTATCATGCGGGAGAGGGCTGAACAGCTCGATGGGGATTTCACCTTGGAATCACAGTCCGGGAAGGGGACGCATATATTGGTGGAGATACCTTTGGATTGACAATTAAATATCGATGAATGAATATTGACGGAGAGACGGCAGGGTAATAAGGGCATTTTTGCAATAGGAAAGGAGTCAGTACGATGGCGAAAGCAGAAGAATACATTGTTGATAAAAAGGGGCGCAAGAAATCCGTAGTTCTTGATATCAAAGAGTATGAGGAACTGTTGGAGGATATTGAAAGTCTTGCTTTGATAGCCGATACGCAAAATGAGCCAAAAAAGTCTTTTGAAGAAATAAAAAAGAGGTTGGAGGCAAGTGGAAGGCTATAAAATATTAGTCGGAAAACATGCCGAACGCGGCCTTGACAGGATTAGGGATAACATTGTCTTAAGGAGGCTTGTCCGTAAAATAGATGAGTTGGCAAAGAATCCTCGTCCGGCAGGCGTTCGAAAGATTGTTGGAAGTGAAATAGATTTCCGGATACGTGTCGGTGATTATCGAATAATATACCAGGTCGATGTTGACGAAAAGATCATAGAAATAAGAGGTGTAGGGCATCGGAAAAATATTTATAGAAAATTGTAAAAGATTGCCATGGAAAAAGTAAAGATTCTCATTAACGAACCTAGTTCCCAATACCTAGTACCCGATACCCAGTATCCTGCAACTTGCAGAGCCTGTTCAGTTCAGCCTATTGACAATCTATAATATATGTGTAAATATATTTGGAAAAGATTAACAGGGAGGTGGTTGATATGTCACAGTTGGCTATTTACATTGATGACAAACTTGCCGAAAAGTTGGACAAGGCGGTAAAAGCCTCCGGTAAATCAAAATCCAAGTGGGTGGCCGGTGCCATAAAGAGGTCTTTACAGGATCAGTGGCCGGATGGATTTTTTGACCTTGCCGGCAGCTGGGATGACGATGTCGGACCTGATGAGATTATGAGCAGAATCAGGACCGGCGTGGATAAACCGGACAGGAGGGAGAGATTACGCTGATGATATATCTGTTAGATACCAATACATGTATTTATTTCCTGAACAAATCATCCGAAAAAATAGTCTCTCAATTTAAAAGGCTCTCACCATCAGAAATCAATCTTGCTTCAATTACCGTGGCTGAATTGTTTTATGGGGCCGAGAAAAGTAAAGCAAAAAAAAAGAATTGGGCTATTATTGAGAACTTTGTTTCGAATTTTGAGATTGTCCCCTTTGACGAGAAAAGCTGTGCGATATACGCTAGGATCAGGGCGTCGCTCGAGAAATCCGGTTTGCCAATAGGCCCTATGGATCTATTAATAGCATCAATAAGCCTTGCCAATAATTACATCCTCGTAACTAATAATATCAAAGAATTCAGGCGGATAAAAGGCCTAAAAATTGAAAATTGGCTCTGATTTGATTTAACATCAGATAATAATATTAGTTCACCGGACAAATATTCCAGTTTTGCTTCAAAACGAAATGAGTGTTAAAATGATGAATGAACATGAGAAGAGAGTATGATTTTTCAAAAGGTGTAAGAGGCAAGTTTCGAGTTTCAAGTATCAAGTTTCAAATATCCAGTACCCAATACCCGGTATCTTGCAACCCGCCACACTGACGGCGGACAAGCTTGTAACCTGCAACGAGTTCTTTTATGGAAAAAACCAAAATTCTCATCGTGGATGATCATCGGGTGGTGATTGAGGGAATCAAGAGTTCCTTGCAAGAGCACCCGGAATTTGAGGTGGTGGGGGAAGCTGTTGACGGGCTACAGGCCGTGGAATTTGTGAAAACCTTAAAGCCCGATATAGTCATTATGGATGTTTCCATGCCGAATCTAAACGGCATAGGGGCGACCAGGCAAATAAATCAGTTCAGCCCTGAAAGCCGGATCGTCATTTATACCATGTATTCCGATAAAGAACTCGTTATTGATCTTTTTAAGGCGGGGATATCTGCTTATGTTTTAAAAGACGACCCCCTGTCGGATCTGATTTTTGCTTTAAGGGCGGTGAAAGTTGGTGGGACCTATTTCAGTACAATGGCCCCCACGATATTAGTCAGGCACGCGGAAGAACTTGAAGAAAAAACAAAGGAGGAGGATTCTTTTGATACCTTGAGTCAGCGCGAGAAGGAGGTTTTTCTGCTACTGGCAGAGGGAAAGGGTATTAAGAAAATAGCCGATGAATTGTTCATAAGCCCGAAAACCGTAGAATCCCATAAATATAATATCATGGAAAAACTTCAAGCCACCTCCATAGTTGACCTCACCAAGATAGCTATCAGGAAAAAGTTGATCGAAGTTTGACACAGGTTGCAGATTACAGGAAATTAGGTAGAAAGATATACAAAATGAGACCTTTGAAAATTTGCCCTTTGGGTCATTGCGAGGAGAGAAGCGACGCGGCAATCTGACTTGAAAGGGCAAGTCATCCTGAGCCTGTCGAAGGATCTCGATGCATCAAGGGGATCCCTCGATTCACTCGGGACGATGCTTTGCATCGGATTGCTTCGCTGCGCTCGCAATGACAATGTCGGTAATTTTCAAAGGCCTCAAAATTGACAATTGGGTCTGATTTTTTTAACATCAGATAATATTATAGATATATGAAGCAAAGCATAAAAGATAACAAACGGGGTCCTTCTGAATTGAAGAAAGATTCATGCTCGATATATGACGGATTTTACAGTAATGATGGTGTCGATGTTTCGCTTATAAGGTGGATGCTGTCAATGACGCCTACCCAACGTTTGCAAATCCTTCGACAAAATATTAGTTGGTAAGCAAGCAGAACGTGGGATTAAAAGAATAAAGGAGATCATTGCTGTCCAATATAAATTGAAAACCGGGTTTTTGGACAGGTAAGTGCTTGATTTTACACAAGCCCGTGTGCCAGTAAGAATTCAGGTTGTCGTGGGCTGATTATGCTGTCCAAAAGCCGCAATGGTTAAAGAACTTAGGTCTCTATTGAATGACAACCTCATTAAAGCCATAAAAGTAGGGGATGCGGAGAGCCCGTGATGGTTCAACCATGGCGTTCGATCGCATAATTGCTCCGGATGCTGTCCAAATAAAAAACCGATTTTGGACAAGAGTGAAAGGAGATAAAAAATGGAAATATCTTTTGATTTGCCTGACTTAAATATAAAGGAAGATGAATTGAAACTATTACTCGCAGTAAAACTTCTGGAAGATGGAGCAGTCTCTCTTGGAAAAGCAGCTGAAATAGCAGGATATTCTGAAAAGGCTTTTGTGGAAGTTCTTATACACCGGGGTGTATCACCTATAAAATATTCGGAGCTCGACCTTGATAGAGAAATGACAAATGCCTGAGATAGCTATCGTGGACGCTTCTGTCCTCATTGCATTAGAAAAAATCGAGCTTTTAGATATTCTTTGCGGTATCTATTCTCAAATTATCCTTCCGGAGGCTGTTGTCAAAGAGTTCGGTACTCCTACCATTAGTTGCTATTCGGTCAGAAAAGTTAAAAGCCCGATGGTTGAGCTTCTTATCAGGAACTCGAATTTAGGGAAGGGAGAATCCGAGGTTATAGCATTGGCGTATGAAAGCGGTATGAAAATAATAGTAGATGACCTAAAGGCTCGGAAAGTCGCGGAAACGTTAGATTTGAATTTTACTGGTACTATTGGAATTTTACTCAAGGCTGAGAGGTATAAATTAATAGATAGTGCCTATGACAAGACAAAAGAGCTTAAGTCTAAAGGCTTCTATGTCGCAGATCAATTATTAGAGGAGATGTCTAGCTTCAAAGTGTCTGTTTAAATCTGAAAGGATAAGGAGGTAAGGTTAACCCGAAACCTGCAACCTGCAACTTGCAATCTGTAACCTGCAACCGGAACCCTCCGTCCCCAGTACCAAATACCGGATACCCAATACCCAATACTATCCAATACCCATCAGGAAAAGCCTGATTAAGGTCTAAGGCTCTTTCTGTCCCTTGATCTACCTCTAAGAAATTTAGTTTTAATATAAGGTACTTAGCTTGGCGGCCCGGGGGCCCCCCCG
>CAZUHR010000007.1:0-7055 GCA_964620335.1 uncultured Desulfobacteraceae bacterium | reverse complement strand
CAGAATCTAACCTCTTGTATTTTCGGTGTATTCCCCATGCAAAATCAGAATCCTCCCCATTTACTTATTTATCTTCCTTAAATATTCTGGCAACTAGGGAAATATCGAGTGCAGGTTCTCCCGCTTCCACTTCGCTCCAGGCCGGATCTACGCTATGCTCCGACAAGTTTCAAGTTTCGAGTATCAAGTATCGAGTTTCAAATACCCAGTGCCCCTCAACATGCAACCTGTAACCCGTAACCTGCACCTGGGATATGCAATCCCCAATACCAAGTACCTAATACCGGGTACCTAATCCGCCAGAGGCGGACAAGTTTCCAGTCTCCAGTTTCAAGTTTTGAGTTTCAAATACCTAGTCCCCATTACCCAACAAGGAGTGTCCTTATGAAAGAGAAAATATTAGTCATCGACCATGAAAAGGATAACCGTACAATACTTGAGGCTTTCCTGAAGAAAGAAGGATATCAGGTCAGAAGCACCCCCGATGGTAAGAAGGCAATGGACCTCATTAAATCCGAGTCTTTTGACTTGGTCATCATGGATATCAGGACGCCGGGGATTAACAGGCTGGAGGCAGTAAGTCAGATAAAAGAATTGGATGACAGTGTGGAGGTTATTGTTCTTACCGGTTATGCGACCATTGAAAACGCCGTGAAGTCACTGAGAGACAACGGGGCCTATGATTTCCTGACTAAGCCTCTGGAAAACACAGATGAACTTATTAATACCGTGAAAAGGGCGTTGGAGGAACACGAATTGAATCAGGAGAAAAGGTCGCTTTTTAATAGGGTTAAAGAGATCACAGAAGAACTCCACAGTATATTAAGCAGGCTTTTAGGTTATGAGTCCAAATGAACGAGGCCCATCGATCCTGATGGGGGTACCAGTGATTTATCACTGAAAAGTGAAAACCGGAACCTTTAAGATTGAATATTTCACGTTTGACGAGAGGTTCGATGAAACAGGAAAGCTCCACAGGTACTCACCGAAAAGGGATCATCCTTTCTGTGGGTACAGTTAAAAGAATCACCGGCAATTGGTTTTAAAAGGGACAAGCCATGGACAATGCACTCAACAACCAGGACTTTACAGACCTGAAACCGGGGAACCACCTTTGCTGCATTTATGAAACCGAGGAAGAACACAGGGCTGTTATTACCCCTTTCCTTCGGCGTGGATTGGAAAAGGGCGAAAAGGTCCTTTATATTGTCGATTCCCGGACCGCTGAAACCATCCTTGAATATCTTCGAGAGGACGGAATGGATGTGGAATCCTTTCTTTCCAAAGGACAACTGGTGATCCTCACCTCTGATGAAGCATATATGCGGGAAGCGGCTTTTGATCCTGATGCCATGATTGCCTTGCTGCGGTCCGAGACAGAAAAGGCCCTAGATGAGGGATACTCAGCCTTAAGGGTAACCGGAGAGATGACATGGGCGCTGAAGGGTTTACCTGGTTCGGAGAAACTTATGGAGTACGAGGCAAAGCTCAATAAATTCTTTCCAGGCAGTCAATGCATGGCCATATGCCAGTATGATATGCGAAGATTTGATCCATTAGTACTTCTGGACGTCCTCAACACCCATCCCATTGCGGTCATTGGGACGGAAATATTCGATAACTTCTATTATATGCCCCCTGAAGATTTCTTAGGCCCTGAACCTGCGGGAACCAGGTTAAGGATTCGTTTGAGAAATCTTGCAGAACGAAAAAGAATAGATAATACGTTGGAGAAGGGTAAATCAAGGTTTGGCCTTATAGTGCAAAATACTGTCGATGGCATGACCGTTGTGGACGAAAAGGGAATCATACGTTTTGTCAATCCGGCTGCAGAAGCCCTCTTTAACCGTAAAACAGAGGAACTGGTGGGTGAATTGTTCGACTTTCCCACGGTCGCAGGTGAAACAACGGAGTTTGACATCATTTCAAAAGATGGAGGAACATCAGTAGTTGAAATGCGTGTGGTGAAAATGATTTTGGAAAATAGAACCCGCTACCTTGCATCGCTTCGAGACATCACAGAGAGGAAGAGGTCCGAAGATAAGATTAGCCATCTCAACAATGTGATTCGCGACATCCGGAATGTCAACCAGCTCATCACAAAGGAAAAGGACCCGGATCTACTGATCCAGGGGGTCTGCGAAAACCTGGTCAAAACGCGGGGATTTAGTAGTGCCTGGATCGTTCTCATCGATGATTTAGGTAAAATTATACGGACAGCGGATGCCGGGCTTGGCGAGGCATTCCGGAAACTAGGAGAGGATTTGGAAAAGGGTAATTTTCCCGTATGCGCCCGGAAGGCCCTGGCCCAATCAGAAGGCCTGATCATTAAAGATCCGCTCACAGGGTGTGGTGATTGCCCCCTGGCGTCTTCTTGCAAAGGCAACTCAAGGGTTTCGGTCAAGCTGGAATGCGAAGGGAAGACCTATGGGATCCTTTCCACCTCCATACTCAAGGATTTTTTTTGGGAAAAGGAAGAAAAGGAGCTGTTTGAGGAATTGGGGGAGGATATTGCCTTTGCCCTTTATAATATGGAGCGGGGAAAAGAACAAAAGAAGGCGGAAGAGGCGCTGCTAAAAGCCGAATCTATGTACCGTCTCCATTTCGAGAACGTATCCGATATAATCTACTCGCTCGATCCTGAGCTGAAGCTTATTAACATATCGCCCTCTGTGGAGAAAGTGCTGGGCTACAAGCCGGAAGAACTGATCGGCAGGCCGTTTCAAGAGCAGAACTTGATAGTGCCAGAGTATCTGGAGCAGGCTGCCTCCGACACCATGCGCGTCCTGGGGGGGGAGCACATCTCCCCAGCCGAGTACCAGTTCATCGCCCGGGATGGCACAAAGAAGTGGGGTGAGGTCAGCGCAGCGCCCCTGGTTCGTGATGGTCGGGTGGTGGCCGTGATTTCGGTGGCCAGGGACATCACTGATCGCAAGGAATCTGAGAAAGCATTAAAGGAAGCGAATGACATCATCAACAAAAGCTCGTCAGTGGCCTTTACCTGGAAGAATCAGGAAGGATGGCCGGTGGAGTTTGTTTCTGAAAATGTTGAAAGGCTCTTTGGATATACGGCAGAAGAATTCATCACAGCAGAAGTGAATTATGCCGGTTGCGTTCATCCTGAAGACATCGAACGAGTGGCTAAAGAGGTGGCAGAATTCACCAGCAAAGCAGAAACGACCGAGTTTATCCACGAACCGTATCGAATCATAGCAAAAGACGGTTCGGAAAAGATAATCAATGACTGGACTTATATCGTGAGGGATAATGACGGTCGCATCACGCATTACAAGGGTATCGTTGAAGACATCACTGAGAATAAGCGAGCGGAAGAAGAGCGCGAAAAGTTGCAATTCCAGCTCCAGCAGGCCCAGAAGATGGAGGCTATCGGCACCCTGGCCGGTGGTATTGCCCATGATTTCAACAATATTCTTGGAGTCATTATCGGTTATACAGAGATCGCGGATTTACAGGTTCCCGGAAACAATAAAGCGAAGGAGAGTTTGAAAGAGGTACTGAAGGCCGGGCGTAGAGCAAGAGACCTGGTGAAGCAGATCCTTGCATTCAGCCGAAAGGGCGAGCAGGAAAGAATGCCCATACAAATCGGCCCAGTTGTCAAAGAGGCCCTGAAGCTTCTCAGGTCATCCCTGCCCACCACAATAGAGATCCGCCAGGACATAAAGAGTGACACTGGAATCGTTGAGGCGGACCCTACCCAGATCCATCAAATAGTGATGAACCTGTGTGCAAATGCTTCCCATGCCATGCGTGAAAAAGGGGGCATTCTGGAAGTCGGAATTAGTAATGTGGAAGTCGGGAGTTGGGATTCGGAATCGGGATACCTTGATATGACTCCCGGAAACTATCTGAGACTAACCGTAAGTGATACAGGCCAAGGAATGACGCCTGAAGTGTTGGAACGGCTTTTCGAACCCTATTTCACCACCAAAGAGAAGGGTGAGGGAACCGGGTTGGGACTGTCCGTTGTGCACGGGATTGTAAAGAATTATGGTGGCACCATCACGGCTTATAGTGAGCCAGGAAAGGGAACCACCTTTCATGTGTATCTTCCCGTGATTCAAGGGGAGGCGGAAGTTTCCGGGATTGATGAAGTTGCCCCTATTCCCACGGGGAATGAGCATATCCTCTTTATAGATGATGAACCGGCCTTAGTGGAGATAGGCAAACAGATTTTGGAACGGCTGGGCTATAAGGTGACGACAAGAACGAGCAGCATGGAGGCACTGGAGTTATTCAAGGCAAAGCCCGATCAATTTGATCTTGTGATTACCGACATGACCATGCCCCATATGACCGGAGAAAGGCTTGCAGGTGAAATCATAAATATCCGGTCGGATATTCCGGTCGTTATTTGTACCGGATACAGTGTGCGTATCTCAGAAGAAAAGGCAAAGGATATGGGAATCAAGGCGTTTGTTATGAAACCTTTTGTGATAAGAGATTTGGCGAAGACGGTGAGAGAGGTGTTGGAGGGGTAGTAATTGAATATTTAAGATTGACTATTGAAAACTTGTCCGCCTCCGGCGGATTGAAATTTGAAACTGGAAACTCGGGACTTAAAGATTGAAAAAAAGCAACGTGGACCAAGAGACCAGGAACCAATTTTCCGGAATTTAAAGGTCTAAATTTTCAGGACTGCCGGAAGAATACTGAATTTTACCTTGATCCTGGTATAATTTAAAACTTGAAATTATAGGCTGCCGGATAAAAATTGTTAATAGTCGCTGACAGAATCTGGTGGCTTTTAACAAAGAAGCTGATTGGTGAGAACGAATCTCGGCCTGACTTGACTCCGGCCGAAAAAGCAATTCCATATTCTTTGAAAAAAGAGACGTTCCATGGATTTTATCTAGAAGGAACCAAGCGATGGTGCACAATAGGAACATAGCTTGTTACGGAAGCTTCTTCATAAGCTTGTTTGCCGTTTTATTGACTTTGCTATGTCCGGGAGCCCTATCTGCAAAAGCCGATGATCGGATAGTGAAAGTCGGCGTGTACGAAAATGCACCAAAAATTTTCATCTCAGAATCCGGCCAACCCTCGGGCATCTTTATTGATATCATCGAGTACATTGCGAAAAGCGAAGGATGGGATCTGCACTATGTGCCCGGCACCTGGGGCGAGGGATTAGACCGCCTGGAAAAAGGGGAAATCGATCTCATGCCCGATGTAGCCTATACGGCGGATCGGGGAAAAATATTCGCCTTTCACAAGGTTCCGGTGCTGTCCTCTTGGTTTCAGGTGTATGCAAGAAAGGGGAGCGGGATCCAATCGATATTGGATCTCGGCGGAAAACGAATTGCCGTCCTGGAGCGTTCTGTTCAGCAGGAGGCTTTTGCCCGACTTGCCGCCGGCTTCGGGTTAAACACCACTCTCATTTCCCTGCCGGATTACAAAAGCATTTTTGAGATGGTTGCAAAGAATGAGGTCGATGCCGCCATTACCAACCGTTTCTACGGACTGATGCATGCAAAAAAGTTCGGTCTTGAAGATACGGCGGTTATTTTCAATCCCTCCGACCTCTTTTTCGCGGCGCCCAAGGGCACCCATGAAGAACTATTGAACGCTATTGATGTCCATCTTACAAATCTGAAAAAAGACACACAATCGCTATATTACCAGTCCCTGAAAAGATGGATCTCCGAAGAAGTCCGGTTCAAGTTGCCGGCATGGGTCGAAGTCGTTAGCCTTATAGCGGGTGTTGTACTGCTCATGAGCCTGTTGGGAAGTGCTGTTTTGAAGCATCAAGTAAATGCGCGCACCCGGGAATTATACAAGGTGAACCGCGTTTTGCGCGCAAGTGAACGAAAATACCGCGAGTTGGTGATGCTGGCCAACAGTATAATCCTGCGTTGGTCGCGCGACGGTCGGATCACTTTCCTGAATGAGTTTGGCCAGAGGTTTTTCGGCTATACGGAAAAGGAGATCCTTGGTCGAAGCGTGCTAGGAACCATAGTTCCGGAAGATGAGAGTACGGGCCGGAACTTACGTTCGCTGATGGAAGAAATCTTAAGGGACCCACAAAAGTTTGAGCGTAATATCAACGAAAATATGCGCCGCAATGGCGAAATAGTCTGGATTGACTGGACGAACAAGGTGGTGCTCGATGAGCAGGGACAGATAAAAGAGATCTTGAGCATCGGCTCCGACATAACCGATCGCAAGCTGGCCGAGGAGCAAATTCGCCGACTCCATGATGAGTTGCGGCGGCACGCTGAGGCCCTGGAACAACGTGTAGCAGATCGCACCGCAGAGTTGGTTATGGCCAAAGATATGGCTGAATCCGCCAATCGCGCAAAAAGCGCCTTCCTGGCCAGCATGTCGCATGAACTGCGTACGCCTCTTAACTCTATTATCGGGTTTACGGGTATCATCCTTAATGAGCTTGCCGGCCCACTGAATCTAGAGCAGAAAAAACAATTGAAAATGGTTAAAGGGAGCTCTCACCATCTGCTGAATCTTATCAATGATGTGCTGGATATTTCAAAAATCGAGGCAGGCGAACTGGAGGTCTCTTATGAGAAATTCAGTATGCGTAATGTTGTCAACCAAGTTGCTGATTCTCTTATACCACTGGCCGAGCAGAAAGGCTTGTCTTTCTCTGTGAAGATAGCACCGGAAGTTGATACGCTTGTCAGCGACGAACTTCGTATCCGGCAGGTTCTCATCAACCTGGCCAACAATGCTATCAAGTTTACCGATAAAGGAGAGGTAAAGATTGTCTGCCTCAAGCGTGATTCCCGCATAGAGGTTGAGGTAAGGGACAGCGGTATTGGGATAAGGGATGAGGATATGGGCAAGCTCTTCCAACCTTTTCAGCAACTCGATACAGGTATTTCCCGTAAATACGAAGGAACCGGTTTAGGGCTGTCTGTTTGTAAGCGAATTCTTGATATGCTGGGCGGCGATATCCGAGTGAAGAGTCAGTTTGGGCAAGGGAGTACCTTCACCTTTACTGTCCCGCTGAATTCAGAGGAAAAAAATGATGAAAAAGAAAATCCTGATCATTGAAGATAATGAACAGAACCTCTATT